>CASEKM010000059.1 GCA_949288405.1 uncultured bacterium
GAGCTGCAGACCCTGTACACCTCCGGCACCGTGTTCCACGCCTTCCTGGGCGAAAAACTGCCCTCCTGGCAGGCGGCCGCCGCCCTGGTGCGGAAGATCGCCGAGAACTACAAGCTGCCCTACTACACCATGTCCCCCACCTACTCTGTGTGCGCCGACCACGGCTACCTCACCGGGGAGCAGTACACCTGCCCCATCTGCGGAAAGCCCGCGGAGGTATACAGCCGCATCACCGGCTACTACCGCCCCGTCCAGAACTGGAACGACGGCAAGGCCCAGGAGTTCAAGGACCGGAAGGTGTACGACCTGGCCCACTCCCACCTGCACCGGGCCGGTCAGGCGGGCGCCCAGGTGACCACCCCGGCGGAGTACACCCAGGCCCAGCCTCAGCAGGAGCTCCTGCTGTTCACCACCCGCACCTGCCCCAACTGCCGCCAGGCGGAGGCCCTCCTCCAGAAGGCGGGGGTGGCCTATCAGAAGGTGACCGCCGAGGAGTCCCCGGAGCTCACCACCCGCTACGGGGTGCGTCAGGCCCCCACCCTGGCCTGGGAGGTCCAGGGCCAGGTGGAGAAGGTCACCGGCGTGGGCCCCATCAAGAAGTTCATCGAGGACCACCGGGCCCGTGAGGCGGGCTGACCGCCCTGCGCCCATCACAAATATGGAGAGACCGGATATGACAGTTCTGTCACATCCGGTCTTCTTTTCTCACCTTTTCTCCTCACGCCTCACAGTCGCAGAATTTGCAGGGCTCGTCCACCGTCACGACGTACTTCTCCAGCAGCGCCACCGGGCGGTAGGAGAGCTTGCTCTCGCGCAGCCCCGGGTCCCCGGTGTCATCCTCCCGGTTGATGAAGTGGACCCCCTCCTGGGCGAACTGCTGGGCAAACTGGGACACCAGCATCTGATAGCCCCCCTGGTAGTCCCGGTCCGCCTTCTCAATGTGGGTGAACAGGGTGTCCCCCACGATCTCTCCCAGGGAGAAGCCCGCGATCTCCCCCTCCACCAGCAGCATGCCGCCCAGCATGCCGTAGAGCTGGTAGTTGTCCAGCACCTCGTGGGTCTTAGCCAGATCCTCGTGGAAGGAGGCGGCCGCTTTGTCCCGGCCGGCGGCGTAGCGGTCCAGGAAGGCCTTCACCGCCGGGATGTCCTCCTCTGTGATCACACGGAAGGACCAGTTGCCGTAGGTCTTCAGGAACTTGTTCACATGGTTGCGCGGACCGCTGAGCTTCTTGCCCCTAAAATACTTCAGGTCCTCCGCCCGGTACAGGTAGTCGAAAGCGTCCCGATTGGAGATGGCGGCGCTGTTGGGGAAGAACCCCTGGAGGCGGTCCAGCTCGTCCTTGGGCACCGGGTAGAAGGCGATGGGCATATTTCTCCGGCAGCAGTAGCCGGCGATTTCCCGGTAGTGCTCCCTTCGTCCGCCCCCCAGGGGTAGGGTGAAGGTGCTCCCCAGACCGGGGTACTCCACCTTAAAGTAGAGAGAGCCGTCGTAGACGGCCCACTCCGTCTTGTACATATCCCGCCACATCATCACCGTGCCGGGGGTGGTATCACAGATCCGGCTTCCGCTGTAGCCGAAATAGTCCCGAAGTTTGGGCAGGTCTTCTAATTGCAGGGGGGTAAATTCAAGCATACATTCCAATCCTTATTTGTTTATTTGTGTTCTATTGTCTCCGCCAGGCGGCCGAAATACCAGCCTGTCACTCCATTTTTCTTCATGAGGCAGCCCCGGCTGGTGCGGGCCACCAGGGAGAGCCGGTCCCCCGGCTCCACGGGCAGGCGGTAGTCGGTGGAGTCCTCGCACCACAGCCGGTCCCCGGTCCGGCGCAGATAGGCGGTGAGGATGTACAGCACCCGTCCGCTCTCCAGGTGGCGGCACAGGGACAGCTCCTCCCCCTCCTCCAGCAGCTCCAGGTCCGCCCGGCCCCAGCGGATGTTGATGGAGTCCTCCGAGGGCTCCTGGCGGTCCAGGGCGGTGTACACCGGCAGCCCGTCGTAGGCCGCCCAGGTGAAGTCCTCTGACTCCTCCGTCGGGATGACCAGGGCGTTGAGCTGCCCGTCCAGCTTGAGAACGCAGCCCCCGTCGATGGAGACGATCTTCCGGTCCCAGTCAAAGATTGGGGCGGCCGAGGGGACCTTCCCGTTGTACAGGGTCACCGGCCAGTGGCCCACGATCACATACTTGGAGAAGGCGTGCCCCTGCCCCCGGAAATCGTCGTTTTTCATGCACCGCCACCGGTTCAGCCCCTCCATGTGCTCCAGGGAGGGGACGCCCCCGTGGACGAACACCAGGTGCTCCGTTTCCAAAATGGTGGGCAGGCCGGACAGCCAGGCCCGGATCTCCGGGTAGCGCGCCCGCAGGGCGGAGCGCAGGCCGGGAAAATCCCGCCAGTCGGGGTAGTCCATCTCCTCCGCCAGCTGCCGGAGGATGCTCTCCGGGTGCTGGGGGAGGTAGCTGGCATAAAACCCCTGGTCCAGCTCGTCCGTCTCGAAAAAGCGGGACACCAGGCCGTCACAGTTGCCGCAGACGGGATAGACCGTGTGGGTGCGGGCCAGCTCCATCACATACCGCAGAAGGGCCAGGCTGTCCCGCCCCTTCTCCAGGATGTCCCCGTCCAGGACCAGGATGTCCTCCGGGGTAAAGTCCACCTGCTTCAGCAGTCCCTGAAAAAAGGGGAGATTTCCATGGATGTCGCTCACCGCCAGAATACGGCGGCCGGGCGCAAACTCCGGGTGGATCACGCGGGCGGTATCGGCCAAGGGAACTCTCCTCCTCTTCCATGCTGCACATCATCTCCGCCGCCCGCCCTCAAGGCAGGCCGGCGGAGATCCCATTTGGGCATGGTCATCATATCACAGTCTGGAGAACGCCGCAAGGGATGGGCCGCAGAATTTTCCGACAATCCTGGTGGGGAGTTTCCCCCTTTTTCACAGAGCTCCGCCCCGCTCCAGGGGCCGGCCGTATGATCCCGCCCCGTCCCGCATATACTGGAGCGGGTGATGATGGATGGAGATACGTATCTGGAAGCACTATGGGACCTGGGTCCTGGCCGCCGAGGCGGCGGGGGCTCTGTCCGGCTGGCTCACCCGGGAGGGGGCAGAGCGGTACCGGGAGGCCGTCCTCCAGCCGCCCCTGTCGCCCCCCGGCTGGGTATTTCCCCTGGTCTGGACGGCGCTGTACGCCCTCATGGGGATCGGGGCGGCCCGGGCGGCCCTGTGTCCGGCCCCGCCCCTGCGGACCCGGGCCCTGCGGCTCTTCTGGGCCCAGCTCGCCTTCAACGTTATCTGGCCCTTCCTGTTCTTTCAGCTTCAGCGGTTCGGCCTGGCCCTGGCGTGGCTGGCGGCCCTGTGGGTGCTGATCCTGCTCATGGCGCTGGCCTTCCGGCGGGTGGATCCCCTGGCCGCCCGGCTTCAGCTCCCCTACCTGCTGTGGACGGCCTTCGCCGGCTACCTGAACGCCGGGGTGTGGCTGCTGAACTGACGGGCGGGGCGCAAAAACGGCACAGAGCGAACGCTCTGTGCCGTTTTTTGGCGCTCAGAACCCCAGCAGCCGCTGGGCGTTGCCGCCCAGGATGGCGGCCTTCTCCTCCTCCCCAAGGGGGAGGGCCTGGAACCGCTCCAGGCTCTCCGTCTGCCCGCTCCAGGGGCTGTCGGTGCCGAAGAGGAAGCGCTCCGGTCCGAAATTCCGAATGATGCGCAAAAACTGCTCCTCCCCCATCATGGGCAGGTCCTCGGGCTTGTAGTAGCCGTCGTCCAGGGGGTTGATGCTCCCCAGGGAGTAGGAGGTATCCAGGTACACCGGCTCGTGCTGAAGCAGCTCCTCCACCTGGTCCCAGTTCCGCCAGCCCCCCATGTGGGCCAGGATCAGGGTGACGGGCCCCACCTCCCGCAGGGCGTGGACCACCATTTGGGGGGTGACCCGCACCTGGCCGGGGAAGCCGATGTCCAGACCGGAGTGGGCGAGGACCACCAGGCCCAGCTCCGCCGCCCGGTCCAGGATGCGCAGGGTGCGGACGTCGTCAAAGTCCACCCCCTGGTACACCGGGTGGAGCTTGATGCCCTTCATGCCCAGCTCCTTCACCCGGGCCAGCTCCGCCCGGTAGTCCTCAAAATCCGGGTGGATGCAGCCGAAGGAGTAGATGCCCGTCTCCGGCCCCTGGTCGTTGATGCGGGCGGAGCTGTCGTTTACATGGACCACCTGCCGGGGGTTGGTGGCCACGGGGAGGACCAGGGAGACGTCCACCCCCGCCCGCTCCATGGAGGCCCGCAGGCCGGCGGCGGTGCCGTCCACATAGGCCCGGGTGTGGGACATGCCCTCCAGCTTGGGGATGGTGGTGGCGGCCAGCTTGTCGGGGAAGGTATGGGTATGAATGTCAATGACCATGGCAATCAATCCTTTCTGAATCCTGTGAGGCCGGAAAAGCCGGGCCCCCGTGCTTGTCTAACAGAGTACCACAGGGGTCCGGCTTTGAAAAGGAACTTTCTTGCCCAAAACCTGGCGTTTTGGGACCAACTTTTACTCGCTGTCCCCCAGGGCCTCCCGCTGGCGCACCAGCACCTTCTGCTCATAGCAGGAGAAGGCGTTGTCCACCAGCTCCTGGTCCGGCTTGGGGGTGAACAGGGAGACCACCGGCACGATCACCACTCCGGCCACCATGCAGAAGGCGCCGGCGTTGATGGAGGAGCGCAGCACCGCCGGGAACAGCTGGGGCGCCAGCATATTGGCCAGCATCACTACCACGGAGAACAGGAAGCTGGCCCAGCAGCCGGCCTTGGTGGCCTTCTTCCAGTACAGGCCGTATAGGAAGGGGGCCAGGAAGGCCCCGGCCAGAGCGCCCCAGGAGATGCCCATAAGCTGGGCGATAAAGGTCACGTTGGACCGGTACTGGACGATGGCGATGACCACCGAGATGGCGATAAACACCACGATGAGGGCCTGCATGATCCGCAGCTGCACCTTCTCGCTCATGTTCTTCACCACGTTGTCCTTCAGAAAGTCCAGGGTCAGGGTGGAGCTGGAGGCCAGCACCAGGGAGGACAGGGTGGACATGGAGGCGGACAGCACCAGGATCACCACCACGGCGATGAGCACGTCGGGCAGGCCGGCGAGCATGGTGGGGATGATGGCGTCATAGCCCTGACTGGCCACGTCCACCTGGTCGGAGAACAGCCGCCCGAAGCCCCCCAGGAAGTAGCACCCCCCCGCCACGATGAGGGCGAAGACGGTGGAGATGATCATGCCCTTGTGGACGGCGGTCTCGCTCTTGATGGCGTAGAACTTCTGCACCATCTGGGGCAGGCCCCAGGTGCCCAGGCTGGTGAGCACCACCACCCCCAGCAGGTTCAAGGGATCGGGGCCGAAGAAGGAGGCGAACACCCCGGGCACGTCCGAGGCCGCGGGGTCCTCCACCCGGGCCAGCCCCTCCAGGGCGGCCATAAAGCCCCCCTGCTCCCCCAGGACGGCGGCGATGACGGCGCAGATGCCCACGATCATAATGATGCCCTGGATGAAGTCGTTGATGGCGGTGGCCATATAGCCCCCGGCGATCACATACACCCCGGTGAGGACGGCCATCACGGCCACGCACACCTCGTAGTCGATGTCAAAGGCCATGCCGAACAGGCGGCTCAGGCCGTTGTACAGGGAGGCGGTGTAAGGGATCAGGAACAAAAAGGTGATGGCCGAGGCGGCCACCTTCAGAGACCGGGAGCCAAAGCGCTTGCCGAAAAATTCCGGCATGGTGGCGCTGTCCAGGTGCTGGGTGATGATCCGGGTGCGGCGGCCCAGCACGGCCCAGGCCAGCAGAGAGCCCAGGATGGCGTTGCCGATCCCCGCCCAGGTGGCGGCCACTCCGTATTTCCAGCCGAACTGTCCGGCGTAGCCCACAAAGACTACGGCGGAGAAGTAGGAGGTGCCGTAGGCGAAGGCGGTGAGCCAGGGGCCCACCGACCGGCCCCCCAGCACAAAGCCGTTTACATCCGAGGCGTGGCGGCGGCAGTACAGGCCGATGCCCACCATCACCGCGAAAAATACCAGGAGCATCCCCAGTTTGATTGCCATGATCCATCTGTCCTTTCGCTGCGGTTTTTGCAAAACCAGTCTCCCGGCTCCCCCCTGCGCCCCCGCCCGGGGGCCGGGCGTGCGCCAACAGTTCAGACACGGCCGGTTTTATGATTTGCTGCATTGACGCGTTACAGTTTAACGCAGAGAAGCGGTAAAGTCAAGGGGTGTGAAAAAATTTTTCGTGATTCTTTTCCGGCCCTGCGGACAGGAGGCGGGCACGGGCGAAAATTTTTTCTTCCAGACTATCGGAATAGTCTTGACAAATACAGACTACTGTGATAGTCTCTAATCGTAGACTACTGCAGTCGTCTCAAGGAGGTATCCCAATGGAAGTAAAGCTGTTTGATTCTGAGCGCAAGGTGATGGAGGTGCTGTGGGACGCGGGGGAGGACCTGCCCGCCCGGGAGATCGCCCGCCGCCTGGAGCAGGCCGTGGGCTGGAACAAGAACACCACCTACACCGTCATCAAAAAGTGCGTGGAGAAAGGGGCCATTGCCCGCCGGGAGCCCAACTTCCAGTGCCATCCCCTGGTGAGCCGGGAGCAGGTGCGGGAGCAGGAGGCGGTGGACCTGGTGGACAAGCTGTTCGACGGCTCCGCCAGCCTGCTGTTCGCCTCCCTGGTCCACGGCAAGGCCCTGTCCCGGGAGGAGATCCAAGAACTGAAGCAGCTGGTGGACAAGCTGAAATGAGGTGAACTGAGGTGAACCTGTTGGAACTGACCATCCAGGGGGGCGTGCTCATTCTGGCGGTCCTGGCCCTGCGGGGCCTGCTGCGCTACCGTCTGCCCGGGTGGACCTTCCGCATTTTGTGGGGCGTGGCCCTGGTGCGGCTGCTGGTCCCGGTCTCTCTGCCCTCCCAGTGGAGCGTGTACACCGGCCTGGACCGGCTGACGGAGCAGGCGGAGACGGTGCAGGCCGCCCCCAGCGCCCAGGTCTCCCTCCCCTCCGGGGAGGTGCTCTGCGTCCCGCCGGTCTCCTCCCCTCCCGCGGAGCCCGCTCCGGCCCCGGAGGGGACGGAGGCCGCCGGGGAGGCGCCGCCCCCCGTGTCCTGGCCCGCCCTTCTGTGGGGGGCGGGGGCCCTGACTCTGGCGGCGGTGTTCCTGGTCAACTACCTGCGGTGCCTGGCCGTGTTCCGCACCGCCCTGCCCCTGACCCACCCCGCCGTCCTGCGGTGGCGCAGGGAGATACCCGCCCTGCGTGGGGTACCCATCCGCCGGTGCGACCGCATCGGCACGCCCCTCACCTACGGCCTGCTCCGCCCGGTGGTTCTCCTGCCCAAGGGGCTGGACTGTGACAACACCCAGGAGCTGGGCTACATCCTCCTTCACGAGGGGGTCCACATCAAGCACCGGGACGCCTGGTGGAAGCTGCTTTTCGCCGCCGCCCTGTGCGTCCACTGGTTCAATCCCCTGGTGTGGGCCATGTATGTGTGCGCCGGCCGGGACCTGGAGCGGTGCTGCGACGAGGCGGTGATCCGCCGGTGCGGCCTGGAGAACCGCTCCGCCTACGCCCTCACCCTCCTTCAGTGGGAGGAGAGGCGCAGCGGCCTGCTGCCCCTGTGCAGCCCCTTCAGCAACAAAATTATGAAAGAGAGAGTGATCTCCATTATGAAACTGAAGAAACAGTCGGCGGCCGCTCTGGCCCTGGCCGCTGTCCTGGTACTGGGTACCACTGCGGCCTTCGCCACCGGACCCGCGCCCGAGACGGCGGAAAAAGCCCCCGTCTCCCAGGGAGATCAGACCCAGGTCCCGGACGCGGCCTCCCCGGACGCCGCCGCCCAACCCAACACCATCCTCGCCGCGGCAGGGGTGAAGCCGGAGCTGGACAGCCCGACCGCCCAGGAGGAGCCCGCATCGGCGGAGGCTCCCCAGGAGACCGCCCCGCCCGTCCAAACCGCGGCCAGCCGCTACCCCCGCAACCAGTCGGGACAGACCTACGGCGTGTGGACCGAGGCGGACGGCTATGGGGACGTGCCCGACCTCATCTACTTCTGCTGGGACGAGGCCACTGCCGGCTATCTGCTCCGCAGCGACCTGTAAAAGTTTAACCATCTCCGTAGCTGGGACAATGTGGGCGGCGCAGTGTGGACCGCTCCCCTGCGGGACCAGGACGGACACGAGCTCCCTAATGTCCATCAACGTATCAATCTTCAATTAGAGGAATGCGCCCTCAGCGAGGCGGAACTGCTGGCCCGGGTAGAGAGTGGCAATCCTCCCCGGCCGTACCTTCCCCACAGTATCATCGCACCGGAGACCATCCCCGCCGGACAGCGCATTGCCAGCAACCTTACCCCGGAGGCGGTAGCCAATCCGCCCCAGGACGTGGACCAGCAGCTAGTGAACGGGGACTACCCCCGCAACAGCAAAGGGGAGACCTACGGAAGCATGACCTGGTCCGACTATACCGGCTATCGCCCCGATCTGATTGCGGTGGGGACCACAGAGGGGGAAAGCGGCTATGTGACCTTTGAGGACTGGGAGGACGGCGGCTATCTGGGCTACCCCGGGGACCGGAACAGACTGGGAGAGGCCTATGAGGAGTGGTGCCGGAACATGCCCACCGACTATCTGATTCCGGTCTATGATGTAGAGCACGAAACAGTTATTGGATATCACGCAATTTACAACGCAGATGGATACGACCGCACCCAGAAGAGCATTGAGGAGGAGATTCAGATGGTTGCCGATATGATGGAGGGCCAGGGCTTCTCCCAGCAGGAGATTGACGAGTATGTCCAGCAGCTCCGGGATCGCTATGCCCAGTGAATCGCCCCAGGGGCCGAATACAGACCGTATTTTGACCGCCTGGGTCAACCATTCGGACCGGGTGATCTCCTTCCACCCGGTGCCGGGCTTCCTCCGGCTCCGCACCCGGGACGCCAACGCCTTCTGGCAGAGGATCCGGGCCCTGGTGGAGGAGGGCTGGCGGCTTCAATAGTTCAATAGATAGACAAAACAAGGCCCCCGGCTTGCGCCGGGGGCCTTGCTGCTCAATCGTCCCGCTCGTACTTCAAAATGGAGCCGTCCGCGCCGAGAATCACATATTCGTACTCCCAGGGGCCGGACTTGAACTCCACCTCGTACTCCAGGCGGCCGTCGTCATAGTCCCGCTTCACCTCCAGCTCATAGACCTGGGACTGGGACAGGCCCGCGTGGGCCAGGGCGGCGTTCAGCGCCCCCTGCTCCCCCACGTCGGCGGTATTTCCGCTGGAGTGGTGGGTCTCCTGCTCCTGTTCCAGGACCGCCCCGGTGGCGCCGTCGATCTTGTACTCATACTCGGTGGTCCCCGCCCAGAACTGGATCTCGTACTCCAGGCGGCCGTCGTCATAGTCCCGCTTGGTCCGCAGGTTCTCCGCCTGGCTCTGGGACACCCCCGCGTGGGTGAGGGCGGCGTTCCGGGCCGCCTGCTCCCCGATGTCGGCGGAGCCGCCCCAGCCGCCGGAGGTCCCGCTCCCCTGGGACTGGCCGGACCAGCCGCCCTCCCGGGAGAACTTCACCACCGCGCCGGTGCTGGCGTCAATGTCGTACTCATATTCCGCCCCGCCGGCGTAGAACTCGATCTCGTACACCATGCGGCCGTCCTCGTAGTCGAAGTCCACCTCGGCCAGCATCACCTGGGCCGCGTCCACGCCTGCGTGGGCATAGGCGGCGGCCTGGGCCGCCTCCATCCCGATGTAGGCGCTGTCGCTGGCCTGACCGGAGGACTGGATGGCGGGGGCGGCGGGCTGGGCGGCCGTGCCGCCCTGGGCGGACGTCTCTCCGCCGGTCTGACCGGCGGGGGCAGTGGTCAGAGAGGTGTACAGCAGATTCAGGTCGTTGATGGACAGGCCCACCAGCTCCTCGAAGGTGTGCAGGCCGCCGGAGGCGTCCGCAATGGTCTGGATCAGGGCCGCCTTGCCGGCGGTAATGCCATAGGTGTCGGAGAGCTGCTGGAGCTCCGCGCTGTTTTGGATGGTCTGGGAGAGGATGGCCCCGTTTACCGAGGTGTTGGCCAGGATGGCGTCCGCCTGGGCGGTGAGCTCCTCCTGGAGCCTGGCCCCCCGCTGGGCGTCGTCGTCCTCCACCGTGATGAGGATGGAGTTGGCCAGCTCATCCACATAGCCGTTGGTGAGCAGGGCCCCCACGATGGCGTTCATGGCCACGTCCAGCTGGACCCCGGTCAGGTCCATACCGGCCAGGATGTCCCCCCCGTCCTCGTTCACCGGGACGGCGGAGAGCACCTTCTCTCTTGCGTTCACATTCAGGGTGACGCTGGGGTTCACGTCCAGGGAGACCACCGAGGCCACCCGATTGCTCTGGAGGTACCAGCCCCCGCCTCCGCCGGCGATGGCCAGCACCAGACAGGCGGCCGCCGCCATGGGCATCCAGCGCCGCCGCTTTCTTCGGGCCGTCTCAATGGGGATGGGGGCCGGGACCTCCCCGGTCCTGGGCGTGATGCGGGCAAGCACCCCCTCCAAGTCGTCGGGGGCCGCGTGCTCCAGAGCGGCGCGCAGCCGCGCCTCCACCTCATGGTCCGTCATGGGGCGTCACCTCCTTCCAATCTCTGTTTCAGCTTCAAAAGCGCCCGGCGGTACTTGGACAGCACCGTGGACAGGGGCAGCTCCAGCAGCTGGGCGATCTCCCGGTGCTTCAGCCCCGCCGTCACATGGAGCATGATGATCTGCCGCTCCTCCTCCGACAGGGCGGACAGGGCGGCGGTGAGGACGGTGCGGTCCTCGGTGGTCACGTCGTGGGAGTCCACGGCAAAGGACTCCCAGTCCTCCGGGGGCAGGTCCTGAGTGCGGGCGCGCTCCCGTAGCTTCATCAGGGCCAGATTCCGGGCGATGGCCAGCAGCCAGGCCATGGGCGTCCCCTGGGGGCGGTACTGCTCCGCCTTCTCCCAGGCCCGGACAAAGGTGTCCTGGGTCACGTCCTCGGCGTCGTGGCCGTGGCGCAGGATGGACAGGGCCAGGCCGTACACCGCCGTGCGGGCGCGGTGGTACAGCTGCCCCAGGGCCTCCTGGTCCCCGGCGGCCATCCCGGCCATCAGGGGCTCCAGCTCCTCGGGCTGAAGCGTCCCGTATTCCATTTGCAGGGCGGCAAGCACACTTAACATCGTCTCGTTACTCCTGTCATCTGTATAATGCAAAAAAGGCCGCTTTTATTGCACGGCGGCAGAAAAAATTTTGCGGACAGCGCCCCTGTTTTTTCGGTTCCCATGCTCCTATTATATAGGATCTTCCTCCATTTTCAAGGGGGTCCTTGCGCCGGGTGGGCGGGTGTGGTATGGTATGGGAGTAGGGGCCGCCGCCCTGGGCGGCCCAGATGAGAAAAGGAGTTCTCCCTATGACAGTACCATCGACAGTCTGCGGCCGCTTCGCCCCCAGTCCCAGCGGGCGGATGCACCTGGGCAACCTGTGGTCCTCCCTGCTGGCCTGGCTGGCCGCCCGCAGCGCCGGGGGCCGGGTGGTCCTCCGGCTGGAGGACCTGGACCCGGACCGGTGCACCCAGGCCTGGTGCGACCAGGTGATGCGGGACTATGCGTGGCTGGGCCTCACCTGGGACAATGAGCCGGTGTACCAGAGCCGCCGCACGGAGCTCTACCACGAGGCCTTCGCCCGGCTGGAGCGCCGCGGGCTCCTCTACCCCTGCTACTGCACCCGGGCGGAGCGGCTGGCGGCCTCCGCCCCCCACCGCTCTGACGGAGCGGCGGTCTACGACGGCCGGTGCCGCCGCCTGTCCCCCCAGGAGCGGGACCAGCTGGCCAGGACCCGCCGTCCCGCCTGGCGGGTCACCGTGCCCCAGGCGGCCATCTCCTTTGACGACCGCATCCAGGGCCCCTTCGCCCAAGACCTGGCCCGGGACTGCGGCGACTTCATCCTCCGCCGGTCCGACGGGGTGTACGC
>CASEKM010000060.1 GCA_949288405.1 uncultured bacterium
CCGCTACATGAGCGTGGGCGGCATCTTCGAGTGCTATGAGAAGCCCTATGAGATCCTGGACTACAACGCCCTGAAGGACGATCCCCTGATCGACCCCGCTACCATCGGTCTGAAGGGCTCCCCCACCAACATCCTGACCTCCTTCACGCCTCCCCAGAAGGGCGCCGGCATGATGCTGGAGGGCGCCGACAAGGCAACTTGTGAGAAGCTGGCCGGCATTCTGGCTGCCAAGCACATGATCTGATAGAAGGGAGAACGGAAGACTATGTCTACTTTCAATAGTTCTGATATCGCTGCCTTCAAGGGCGGCGTATGGGTATTCTGCGAGCAGCGCCAGGGCAGCATGATGCCCACCTCTTTCGAGCTGATCTCCGAGGGCCGCAAGCTGGCCGACGAGCTGGGGACCAAGCTGTACGGCATCCTGCTGGGCCACAACATCGAGGGCATCGCCAAGGAGCTGGGCGGCTACGGCGCTGACGGCGTGTACGTCTGCGACCACCCCCTGCTGGAGCACTACACCACCGACGGCTACACCAAGGTCATCTGCGACGTGATCGAGGAGTACAAGCCCGAGATCATGCTCATCGGCGCCACCAACATCGGCCGTGACCTGGGCCCCCGCTGCGCGGCCCGTCTGCACACCGGCCTGTGCGCCGACTGCACCCACCTGGACGTGGATATGGGCATCTACAAGGACTTCCTGCGTGAGGCCTCCACTCTGGCCCCCGAGAAGATCGACGGCCTGAACACCGCCATCGTCCTGGGCGAGAAGCACGACGTGTCCCGCGACCTGAAGATGACCCGTCCCGCCTTCGGCGGCCACCTGATGGCCTCCATCATCTGCCCCCGCTTCCGTCCCGCCATGGCCACCGTGCGCCCCGGCGTGATGAAGAAGGCCCCCTTCGATCAGGCCAAGGCCGACGCCTGCGAGATCATCAAGCCCAACTTCTCCCTGACTGAGGACGACATGGAGACCCAGGTGGTCGAGGTCGTCAAGGCCGCCAAGAAGCTGGTGGACCTGATCGGCGCCGACGTGGTCGTCTCCGTGGGCCGCGGCATCTCCAAGGACGTGGAGGGCGGCATCAAGCTGGCCGAGGAGCTGGCTGAGGTCCTGGGCGGCGTCGTGGGCGGCTCCCGTGCCACCATCGACTCCGGCTGGCTGTCCGCCGACCACCAGGTGGGCCAGACCGGCAAGACCGTGCACCCCAAGATCTATGTGGCTCTGGGCATCTCCGGCGCCATCCAGCACAAGGCTGGCATGCAGGATTCCGAGTGCATCATCGCCGTGAACAAGAACGAGAACGCCCCCATCTTCGAGATCGCCGACTACGGCATCTGCGGCGACCTGTTCAAGGTCACCCCCATGCTGACCGAGGCCATCCGCGCCGCCAAGGCCGCGAAGTAAGGGATTTCCTCTCAAACTTCAAGCCCCGCTTCCCAACGGAAGCGGGGCTTTTTGCATACAAAAAGCGGCCCGGCGCCTGCTGGACCGCCTTGAAATGGGTCAGCTGTGTGTACAGACCGCTGCAATGTCCCGGCACAGCTCCTCCACCGCCTGGGGCTGAGTGGCCCAGCTGGTGCAGAAGCGGAGGACAAAGCGGTCCCCCTCCAGGGCCTCCCACTGGTTGAAGGTGTACTTCCGGGCCAGAGCGTCCCGCTGTTCCCGGGTGAGGATGGGAAACTGCTGGTTGGTCTGGGAGGGGAAGGCCATCTCCACACCGCAGCGGTGGAAGGCATCCCGGATACGCAGGGCCAGCTCCACCGCCTGGCGGCCCAGCTGGAGATAGAGGCCGTCCTCAAAGAGGACCTCAAACTGGATGCCCAGCAGGCGGCCCTTGGCCAGCATCCCGCCCAGCCGCTTCACCATATACCGGAAGTCCCGCTGGATGGACAGGTTGGGGATGACCACCGCCTCCCCGACGAGGGCCCCCACCTTGGTGCCGCCGATGTAGAACACATCGGCCAGCTGGGCCAGGTCGGGGAGGGTCACGTCGTTGCCGGGAGCGGCCAGGCCATAGCCGCACCGGGCGCCGTCGATGTACAGGGGAATGTGCCGCTGCCAGCACACCTGGTGAATGGCCTTCAGCTCGGCCTTGGAGTACAGGGTGCCCAGTTCCGTGGGCTGGGAGAGGTACACCAGTCCGGGCTGAACGGTGTGCTCGTGGCTGGGGTCGGTCCAGTGGGCGGAGCACAGTTTGGCGATCTGCTGGGCGGTGATCTTACCGTCCCGGCTGGGGAGGGCCAGCACCTTGTGGCCGGTAGCCTCGATGGCGCCGGTCTCGTGGACGTTGATGTGGCCCGTGTCGGCACAGACCACCCCCTGGTAGGGCTTCAGGATGGAGGCGATCACGATTTGATTGGCCTGGGTGCCTCCGCTGAGAAATTCGATGGTGGATTGCGGGAGGCCGCAGGCCTGGCGGATCAGGGCCCTGGCCCGCTCACAGTGGTCGTCCTTTCCATAGCCGGGGGACTGCTCCAGGTTGGTGGACAGGAGCCGCTCCAGGATCTTGGGGTGGGCCCCCTCGCTGTAATCGCACTCAAAGCGCAGCATAGGTCATCGTCCTTTCTGTTGTCACAACTTCGTTTCCTTAGATCTGAGAAAAATCAGGCGGCAGTCCGTGGAGCGCTCCCGGCAGAACCGGTAGCCCAGCCCCTGGAAGGCGGGCAGCTGGGACCGGCTGGTGATCCCCTCCGACGCCAGCCAACGCACCATTTCGCCCCTGGCCATTTTGCACAGCGTGCCCTTCTCCGCCACCTTGCCGTCGGGGCGGAGCTCTCCGAAGACACAGGTGACCACAGGGAGGGAGGCGGGCAGGTGGGGGAGGACCGCGCGGCTGTACTCCCGGGAGGCCAGGTCCAGCACCCACTGGGCTTCGCCGGCCAGGGCCCGGGCCAGGCGGCCGTCCCAGAAGGCATACAGGTCCCGGCAGCCGTCCACCGCCAGTTTGGCCTGCATCTCCAGGCGGTAGGGCGTGACTCCGTCAAAGGGGCGGAGCAGCCCGTAAAAGCCGGAGAGGATGCGCAGATGCTCCTGCAGGAACTCATACTGGCCGCGCTCCATCACGCCGGGGGCCATGGTCTGGTACTGGATCCCCACATAGGACAGCAGGGCGGGGGTCAGGCGGCGCTCCAGCTCCATGGTCCGCAGGCGGTCCACGTTCAGGGCGGCGATGGCGTCATTGCACCGCCACAGCTTCTGGAGCTGGGCCGGCGAGAGGGCCCGGAGGGCGGCCAGAAGACGCTTTGTCTCGGGCAGGAAGACCGGCAGACCGTCCGGCGGCAGCGTGTCCAGGTCCTCCCGCATCCCCTTGGCGGGGGAAATAATGATCCGCATAGCGCCTCCTCCGGGCGTCAGCCGCCCTGTTTGTTTCCCTTCCATTATAATATGTACGGAGAAAAATACAAGAAAAACCTCCAAAGGGAGCGGCGAACGGGACATATTTCCGGGCAAAACAGAAATACGAAAAAAATTTAAAAAAAGGCTTGCCAAAGGCCTTCCCCTGTGCTATAATAACCAAGTCGTCAGGAGAACCCCTCCTGAGGCAACAGTTGCGGCTGTAGCTCAGTTGGATAGAGTGTTTGGCTACGAACCAAAAGGTCGCGGGTTCGAATCCCTCCAGCCGTACCAAAAAGAAAGACACGACGTAAGTCGTGTCTTTCTTTTTGGGTTCCGCTCCCGCTGGTCGCTCCACCCTTCGGTGATTTCAATGCTCGGGCCGGCAAAGCCGCCCCTGCGCAATTCTCTGCCGCCTCCAGCGGCTCCGAATTTACGGCGCAAAAGCGCCGCCGGCCAGAAGGCCGGTAAAGGTGGTACATTCGAAGCGCTGTCGTAAATCGGGAATATCGATTTTGACCGTCCTTTCCAAGTAAAACCCTTGTAATCTCAATAGATTACGAGGGTTTTTACTTTACTCAAAAATGGAAGAAATTTCAAGGAAATTGGCTCAGGTCAACTTTTAGGTCAACTAAGAGGTCAACTGCACCGGAAAAGTCATTGAAAAAGAAGGGGTTGAATAGGGCAGTGACAAAAGCCCCTTAAGGGGTGGTCCGAAAAAAGAATGCAGTCGGCAAACCGTTTCGGGTCCCTTAAGGGGCTTTGACTTCCAAAACTCAATTTTACAGCTTCCCGTGCTTCCGGGCGGCGTACAGGGTGTTCTCCATGAGCATGGCCCGGGTCATGGGCCCCACGCCCCCGGGGACGGGGGTGATGTAAGCAGCCCGCTCCGCCGCGGCGGCGTAGTCCACGTCGCCGCACAGCTTGCCGGCCTCGTTCCGGTTCATGGCCACGTCCACCACCACGGCCCCCTCCTTCACCATATCGCCGGTGATGAGGCCCGCCCGGCCGGCGGCGGCCACCAGAATGTCCGCCCGCAGGCACTCCGCCTTCAGATCGGGGGTTTTGGTGTGGCAGATGGTCACCGTGGCGTTGGCCCGCAGCATGAGCATAGCCTGGGGTTTGCCCACGATGTTGGAGCGGCCCACGATGACGCAGTGCTTCCCCGCGGGGTCGATCCCGTACTCCTTCAGCATCCGCATCACGCCGGCGGGGGTGCAGGGCTGAAAGCCCTCCTCCCCGATCATCAGCTGTCCCACGTTGAAGGGGTGGAAGCAGTCCACATCCTTGTCCGGCCGGATGGCCAGCAGGACCTCCTTCTCGTCCAAATGCTTGGGCAGGGGCAGCTGAACCAAAATGCCGTCGATGTCCTCCCGCTCGTTGAGGGTCTCCACCAGCTCCAGCAGCTCCTGCTGGGTGGTCTGGGCCGGGATGGCGTACTCCTCGCTGTAGATGCCGCACTCCCCGCAGTCCCTTTTCTTGCCGTTTACGTACACCCGGGAGGCGGGGTCGTCCCCCACCAGCACCACGGCCAGTCCAGGCTTCCGGGCCATCCCCTCCACCTGGGCGCGGACCTCCTCCTTCACCTTGGCCGCCAGGGCCTTTCCGTCCATCACGATCGCGGGCATATCAAGATTCCTCCTCATGGTCTTCTGATTGGGTCGAAGGCTCCGGCGGTTCTGCCGAAGCGCGCAGTTGGTTCACATACAGCTTGGCCGGGTCGTGGGGCCGGAAGCGGTTATAGAGCAGGACCGCTCCCGCCGCCAGGAAGCACACCGCCGCCACCATCTGGGATACCCGAATGGGGACGCCGAACAGCTCCAGGCCGAAGAAGTACAGGCTGTCGGTACGCAGCCCCTCGATCCAGGCCCGGCCCAGGCCGTACCAGCACAGGTAGAACAGGAAGCACTCGCCGTCGTATCTCCGCCAGCGCCTCCCCATGAGATAGACCAGGAGCAGCCCCACAAAGTTCCAGGCGGACTCATAGAAAAAGGTGGGGTGGACGCCCAGGGTCCCGTCCAGAATGGCCTGGAACCCGGCCTGATCCACATAGCCGTGCTGCAGCATGTACTCCGCGATGGACTCCCCGCACATGCGCCAGGGCAGGTCCGTCACGCCGCCGAAGGCCTCCACGTTCATAAAGTTGCCCCACCGGCCGATGAGCTGGCCGATGAACAGCCCGTGGACCCCCAGGTCGGCAAAGGCCAGGAAGCTGATCTTCCGCACGTGACAGAAGATCAGCAGCACGATGGCCGAGGAGATGATGGCCCCGTAGATGGCCAGGCCCCCGTCGCTGTACCGGAAGATGGCCGCCCAGTCCAGGGAGCCGTCCGGGTTTTTGTACAGGTCCAGGTTGAAGACCACATAGTACACCCGAATGGCCACCAGGGCCGCCGGCACGGCAAAGAGCATCATGTCCATGATCTGGTCGGGGACGATGCCAAAGCGGGGGGCCCACCGGGAGCACAGGTACACGGCCAGCAGCAGGCCGCAGGCGATGATGACGCCGTACCAGTACACCGGGCGGCCGAAAATTTCAAAGGCCACCCGGTTCAGGGTGAACTCCAGCCCCAGGCCGGGGAAGAAGATGGTGTGGATCATGGCCGCTCCACCTCCTTGGGCCGGACTACGGACAGGGCGGAGCGCTGAGGCGTCACCCACCGGGCGATGAGGGCCTCCACGTCGGTCTTTTGAATGTCCGCGAACAGCTCCGGGAAGCGCAGGTAGTCCTGCCCGGCGAAGAAGCTCTGGGCCTGGCTGATGCACAGGGTCTCAAAGGAGTTGAGAGAGCGCACCATGGCGCCGTAGACGCCCTTCTTCACCCGCTCCCACAGCCCGGGGTCCACCCCCGCCCGGCCGATGCGCCGGGCCTCCGCCTGGACCATGCGCCGCACCGCGGCCGGGTCCTTGGACTCGCCGCCGGCGGCCAGAAAGGCGCAGCCGGGGACGCTGTCATAGCCGTAGCTGAAATTCCGGTTGATAAGCCCCCGCTGGTAGAGCCGGGCGTACAGGGGGGTGGAGCTGCCCAGCAGCACCTCGCAGGCC
The DNA here is from genome assembly GCA_949288405.1 of uncultured bacterium. Taxonomy (GTDB): domain Bacteria; phylum Bacillota; class Clostridia; order Oscillospirales; family Oscillospiraceae; genus Lawsonibacter. The sequence goes on from CASEKM010000060.1 coordinate 6,380, forward strand.
AACTCCCCCAGCAGCCGCTGGCGCAGGCCGGCCTCCCCCCGCTCCGGGGCGTCCCCCTTAAAGCCCAGCTGGAAGATGGGGCAGGACACCGCCATCTGCTCCTCCAGCAGGCCCTGATGGGCCCCCTCCGGCTCCTCCGGGCCCAGGCCCCGCTGGGCGATGGGGCCGGAGGACTCCGGCAGCACCGCCCGGGCGATGTCACAGACCGCCGCGGGGTCCACATCCCCCGCCACGCACAGGACCATGTTGCCCGGGGTGTAAAAGGCCCGGTGGCAGTCATACAGGGTCTGGGGGGTGATCCGGGCGATGGAGTCCACCGACCCGGCCACGCTCACCCGGATGGGGTGGTGGGCGTACAGGGCGGACATCAGGTTGGTGAACACCTTCCAGTCCGGGTCGTCCTCGATCATGCCGATCTCCTGGCCGATGATCCCCTGCTCCTTATCCACGCTCTCCTGGGTGAAGTAGGGGATTGAGACGAAGGAGAGGAGGGTCTTCAGGTTCTCCTCAAACTGCTGGGTGCACTCAAAGTAGTACCCGGTGACCGCGTTGGCGGTGAAGGCGTTGGGGGAGGCCCCGTTGGCCGTCAGCTTCTGGAGAGCGTTGCCCTCGGGGGTGTCGAACATCTTGTGCTCCAGGTAGTGGGCCACCCCGGCGGGGGTGTCGTGCCAGGTCCCGTCCAGGCAGAACCGCAGGTCCATCCCCCCGTAATTGGCGGCAAAGAAGGCGTAGCTCTTCTGAAAACCGGGCTTGGGGAAGACGAACACATTGAGGCCGTTGTCCAGCGTCTCGTGGTACAGCCGCTCCCCCACCCGGGGAAAATCCAACCGATCCATCGAAACTCAATCCTCCCTTCCCCGCAAAAAGTATACCGTGTCCAGCTCCAGCCGCTGGGCGGCGGCGGACACCTGCTCCCGGGTGACCGTTTTCAGGCCCTCCACCAGCTCCTGGACGCCGGTGTCCAGGCCGGCGGCCGCCTGTCCCAGCCAGAACTCCTCCAGGCGGCTCTGGTCGTCCAGCGTAGACAGGTGCCCCCCGATCAGGGTGCGCCGGGCCCCCTCCAGCTCCCAGTCCTCGATCTCCCCCCGGCGGACGGCCTCCAGCTGGGAGAGGATCTCGTCCCTGGCCTGCTGGAACTTGTCGAACTCGATGCCCGAGGACACCAGCAGCAGCCCCTTCATCTTCTCCAGAGTGGAGCTGGCGTAGTAGCACAGGGAGAGCTTCTCCCGCACGTTCAGAAACAGCTTGGACAGGGGGGTGGCCCCGAAGACCGCGTTGCACAGCACCAGGGCGGGGTACTCCTCCTCCCAGCAGGTGATCCCCCCGGTGCGGAAGCCCAGGGCCAGCTTGCCCTGGGTCACATCCAGGCGGTCCTCCCGGTACTCCGGCTCCGGAGCGGCGTGGAGGCGCACCTGACACTCCGGCTCCAAGCGCTCCCCGCCCCGGGGCAGCCCCTCCAGGGCGGCGCGGAAGGCCGCCTCCACCCGCTCCGGCGCGGCAGAGCCGCAGTAGTACAGCTCCAGTTCCGAGCGCTCCAGCAGGGCCTGGTACCGCGCCCAGAGGGATTCCGGAGTAAGGGCGGCGGCGCTGTCCTCATCGCCCAGCTTGTCCACCCCAAAGGCCTCCTCCCGGCACATGAGCTGGGTGAGGCGGGAGAGGGCGTACCGGCGCTTGTCGTTCACCTGGGCCCGGATGCGGTCCACCAGATTGGTCCGGCAGCTCCCCCAGCAGGGCGGCGGCCCCCTCCAGAATGGGCTCCCCCTCCAGGGTGTAGGCGTCGTCCAGGAAGCTGGCGGCAAAGCCCACGCACTGGGTCTCCCCCTTTTTCCGCACCACCGGCTCCACGGCCCCGCCGTACAGCTGGTCTAAGGCGGCGGACAGACTCTCCAGGTCCGGGTGCTCCTCCGTCCCCCGGCGGAGCACCGAGGGGATCAGGGCGTTAGCCGCCGCCGTCTCCGCCGCCAGCGGGGCCATCAGGGTAAGGGACAGGTAGGCGCTTTTGAATTTTTGGGTGTGGACCGTCCGCAGCCACACCCCGGGAAACAGCTCCCGTCGCATTGCTTCCATGGGGTATTCCTTTCCTTGGGAGATGCTCCCAATCAAAAATCGAGCAATATTATACCATAGGAAATGAAAAGAATCAATTTTTCCGGCTTGGGCGGAGCGGGTTTCCGCTCTCTCCACCAGTGTCCCCGGACTCTGGTGGAATATACCAAAGGGAGGCCGCCGGGGGGACGGAATTTCGGATTGACAAACAGAGACGGTTGTGGTAAGATTCTGCTTGTAAAGTTCACTGGCTTTACAACAGGACGAGAGGAGGCCGCGGAACATGAAAAGCCAGGCATACCGGATGGCCCTGCTGTACGATTTTTACGGCGACGTGCTCACCGACCGGCAGAAGGAGTTCTACGACCTCTACTACAACGAGGACCTGTCTCTGGCCGAGATCGCCGAGAACTGCGGCATCACCCGCCAGGGCGTCCGGGACGTGATCGTCCGGGCGGAGGCCATCCTCACCGACCTGGAGGACAAGACCGGCCTCATCAAGCGCTTCCACGCCATGCAGAAGCAGTTCCGGGAGATGGAGGGGGCCGCCCAGGAGATCCTGCGGCGCAGCGCCCGCTATGACGACCCGGAGCTGGAGGCCCAGGCCCGAAAGATCCTGGAGCTGTGCCGCCAGATGGAGAAGGAGTGACCCATGGCATTTGAAGGACTGACCGAAAAGCTCTCCGCCGCCTTTAAAAAGCTGCGGGGCAAGGGGCGTCTCTCCGAGGCCGACGTGAAGGAGGCCATGCGGGAGATCCGTCTGGCCCTGCTGGAGGCCGACGTCAGCTACAAGGTGGTCAAGCAGTTCATTGCCCAGGTCACCGAGAAGGCGGTGGGGGCCGACGTGCTGGAGGCCCTGTCCCCCGCTCAGCAGATCGTCAAGATCGTCAACCAGGAGCTCACCGAGCTCATGGGCGGCCAGAGCGCCAAGCTGACCATCGCCTCAAAACCGCCCACGGTGGTGATGATGGTGGGCCTGCAGGGCGCCGGCAAGACCACCAACTGCGCCAAGCTGGCCGGCCTGATGAAGCGCAAGGAGGGCAAGCGCCCC
>CASEKM010000061.1 GCA_949288405.1 uncultured bacterium
ACCGTGGCCAACGTGCCCCCCCAGGGGGGACGGAAGCACCCCCACCAGGAGTTCATCCAGATCGACACCAAGAACATCCTGTTCATCTGCGGCGGCGCCTTCGAGGGCATCGACAAGATCATCGAGAACCGCCTGGACAAGCGCTCCCTGGGCTTCGGGGCGGAGATCCAGAGCAAGAAGGACCGCAACGTGGGCGAGCTCCTGAAGGAGATCCAGCCCCAGGACCTGCTGAAGTTCGGCATCATCCCCGAGCTGGTGGGCCGCCTGCCTGTGCTCACCACCCTCCAGTCTCTGGACCGGGAGCAGATGGTGCAGATCCTCACCGAGCCCAAAAACGCCCTGGTGAAGCAGTACCAGAAGCTGATGGAGTACGACGATGTGGACCTGGAGTTCACCCAGGAGGCCCTGGAGGCGGTGGCCGGCCGGGCGGTGGACCGTGGCATCGGCGCCCGCGGCCTGCGGGCCATCCTGGAGGAGGTCATGAACAAGATCATGTACGACGTCCCCTCCGACCCCACCATCGCCAAGGTGACCATCACCGCCGACTGCGTCGACAAGGGGGCCCAGCCCGAGATCATCCGGGACCCGGAGCGGCAGTCCCGCCTGCCCCTGGGCAAGGCCGCCATCCGCCCGGAGCGCAGCGGCATGCCCGGCACCAATGTGGGCTGAGCTCCCCCGGAAACAGAAATTTGAACTGAACAGCCCCGCGGTCCACCCAACGGCGGGCCGGGGCTGTTTTTTCACTTGGGGACCGTGCGCCCCCCGGAACCGGGGCGGGCGCAGGGCGCCCTGTGGTAAGTTCCCAGAGAGGAAGTGAGACGATGAAAAAAGAATGGACCATGGAGGAGACCCAGACCATGCCGGTCATTGCCCTGCGGGGACTGACGGTGTTCCCCAATGTGCTCATCCACTTTGACGTGTCCCGGGAGATCTCCATCAAGGCCCTGGAGGAGGCCATGACCTCCGGCGACCCGGTGTTCCTGGTGGGGCAGAAGGACATCGCCGTGGAACACCCGGAAGCAAAAGACCTTTACACGGTCGGCACCATCTCCACTGTGCGGCAGATCCTCCGCACCCCCGGCGACAACGTGCGGGTGATGGTGGAGGGGGCGAGCCGGGGCAGCCTGACCAAGCTGCTGCGCACCTCCCCCTATCTGGAGGCGGAGATCCAGCCCATCCAGGAGGAGAAGGCGGGGCAGAACTCCGCCAAGACGGAGGCCCTGATCCGCTCCACCTATGAGATGTTCCGGCAGTACACCGACCTGGCCCCCAAGACGGCCCCCGACCTGCTGATCAACGTGCTGGCCAGCGAGGACCCGGGGTACATTGCCGACTTTATCGCCCAGAACATCGCCATGCGCAACAGCGACAAGCAGGCGGTGCTGGAGGAGCTGCGGCCGGTGCGCCGGCTGGAGCGGCTCTTCCGCCTGCTCACCCGGGAGGTGGAGATCCTGGGGCTGGACATGGAGATCCAGAACCGGGCCCGGGAGCAGATGGCGGACAACCAGCGGGACTACTACCTGCGGGAGCAGATGAAGGCCATCCAGGCCGAGCTGGGGGAGGGCGAGGGCGGAGGCGACTCCGAGCTGGAGGACTACCGCAAAAAGATCGCCGGGACCAAGCTCCCCGACGAGGTGCGCGCCAAGCTGGAGAAGGAGGTGAGCCGGCTGGCCAAGCAGCCCTTCGGCTCCTCCGAGGCCACGGTGATCCGCAACTACCTGGATGTGTGCCTGGAGCTCCCCTGGGGAAAGAAGACGAAAGAGCGGGTGAGCGTGGAGGGGGCCCGAAAGGCGCTGGATCACGACCACTTCGGCCTGGAGAAGGTGAAGGAGCGCATTCTGGAGTTTATGGCCGTGCGGCAGCTGGCGCCGGAGCTGAAGGGGCAAGTGATCTGCCTTGTCGGCCCTCCCGGCGTGGGCAAGACCTCGGTGGCCATGTCGGTGGCCCGGGCCATGAACCGGAAATTGGCCCGCATCTCCCTGGGCGGCGTCAGCGACGAGGCCGAGATCCGGGGCCACCGGAAGACCTATGTGGGCTCCATGCCCGGCCGCATCATCGCCGCCGTCAACCAGGCGGGGAGCTGCAACCCCCTGATCCTGCTGGATGAGATCGACAAGCTGGGGCGGGACCACCGGGGGGACCCGGCGTCGGCCCTGCTGGAGGTGCTGGACGTGGAACAGAACAGCACCTTCCGGGACAACTTTTTGGAGCTCCCCTTTGACCTGTCCGACGTGCTGTTCATCACCACCGCCAACACCACCGAGACCATCCCCCGGCCCCTGCTGGACCGGATGGAGGTCATCGAACTGCCCAGCTACACCGACGAGGAGAAGCTGCAGATCGCCAAGCGCTACCTGCTGCCCAAGGAGATGAAGCGCCACGGTCTGGAGAAGAGCCAGCTGAAGGTGTCCGACGGGGCCATCCGGGCGCTGATCGTCTCCTACACCCGGGAGTCGGGCGTGCGCGTGCTGGAGCGCCAGATCGGCGCCCTGTGCCGGAAGGCGGCCATGCGCCTGGTGTCCGACGAGAGCGTGAAGCAGGTGAAGGTGACCGACAAGGACCTGAAGGAGCTGCTGGGCGCCCCCCGGTACTACCCGGAGCGCCAGGTGCTGGAGGAGCGGGTAGGCGTGGTCAACGGCCTGGCCTGGACGAGCGTGGGGGGCGAGCTGCTGGAGGTAGAGGTGAATGTGGTCCCCGGCTCCGGCAAGGTGGAGCTCACCGGCAACCTGGGGGACGTGATGAAGGAGTCCGCCCACGCGGCCCTCAGCTTCATCCGCAGCCAGGCGGACCGGCTGGGTATCCCCGCCGATTTCTATAAGGAGAAGGACATCCACGTCCACTTCCCGGAGGGAGCCGTGCCCAAGGACGGGCCCTCCGCCGGCATCGCCATCACCACCGCCATGGTGTCCGCCCTCACGGGGGCCCCGGTGAAGCGGGGCATCGCCATGACCGGCGAGGTGACCCTGCGGGGCCGGGTGCTGCCCATCGGCGGCCTGCGGGAGAAGACTATGGCCGCCCTGCGCAACGGCATCAAGACGGTGATCGTCCCCGCGGACAACGCCAAGGACCTGGACGAGATCGACCAGACGGTGCGCAACGCCCTCCACTTTGTGCTGGTGGACCAGGCAGACCAGGTGCTCTCCGAGGCCATCCGCACCCCCGGCGGCGCTGTGGAGCGGTGCCGGGCGCTGGAGAGCCGCCTGCCCGAGGGCAAGAACCGGGGCGCGGCCCGCCTGCGCCAGTGAGGAGGGACCCATGGCCATCAATTTGCAGAAGGCGGAGTTCATCCTCTCCGCCGCCTCGCCCAAGGACTTTATCCGGGACGGCCTTCCCCAGGTGGCCTTTGCCGGCCGGTCCAACGTGGGAAAGTCCTCGGTGATCAACCGGCTGCTGAACCGGAAAAACCTGGCCCGGGTGGGGGCCGCCCCCGGCAAGACCACCCACATCAACTACTTCAACATCGACCGGGCCTTTTACCTGGTGGACCTGCCCGGCTACGGCTACGCCAAGGTGTCCAAGAGCGAGCGGGACCGGTGGGGGAGGCTGATGGAGTCCTACTTCGCCGACCCGGACCAGATGACCCTGGGGGTGATGATCGTGGACGCCCGGCACAAGCCCACCGCCGACGACTGTACCATGGCCAAATGGTACCGGGACGCGGGCTGTCCCGTGGTCATCGTGGCCAACAAGCTGGACAAGCTGAAAAAGAGCGAGGTGGAGGGCAATCTCCAGCGCATCCGGGACACCCTGGAGCTGGGGGAGGACACCCCCTTGATCCCGTTCTCCGCGGAGAAGGGGACAGGGAAGGAGGAGCTGCTCCGCGTCATCCTCGCCAGCGTGGGCTCGTAACAGAGCACGGGCGCGCCCCGGTTTCGGACCGCACCGAAGCCGGGGCGCGCTGCTGCGGCCGTAAATGGCCGGAGAGCCCCGGGGGCGGCTGAGCCTAGGCGGCCGTTGGACTCTGGCATGCCTGAGCGGCAGCAGCGCCGGGAGAACCGGCGCCGGCGCCCGCCCGCCGCGGTTTTCATTGACAGGGTATTCCCGCCCGTGATATGATAAAACACAGCCAAACAAAGCTTAGGGAAGGAGGGAGCGCACAGCGCTGCACGGAGAGCAGCCAGGAGAGAGGAGAGCCGCCGGGGAAGGGCGGTTTTGTATTTGGAGCCATTGGTCAACAAAATAAAAATTTTGTTGACCCGAGAGGAGGCAAAACGGCCTCCCTCCCGGAATTTTGGGGGTTCAGCGGGTCTCAGACCGGCCAAGCCGCTTCCGGCGATCTGCTCCGTTCTCCTGTTTTGCTGTGCGTGATCTATGACAGATTACCGCATGGAAGCGCCGCCCATTCTGCGGGACTTTCTGGTCTACCACGAGACCATCCAGGGCCACTCCCGGCGCACGTCGGACGAATACTTCCTGGACCTGCGGAACTTTTTTCGCTTTCTCAAGCTGGACAAGGGCCGCGTCCCCAGGGACACGCCTCTGGACCAGATCTCCATTGACGACGTGGATCTGGCTCTGGTGGGCTCTGTCACCCTCAGCGACGTGTACGCCTATATGAACTACCTGTCCCGGGACCGGGTCGTCCATCCCAACAGCCAGGACGCCCACCCGGGTCTGGCCGCCGCCGCCCGGGCCCGCAAGGCGGCCGCCATCCGCTCCTTTTATAAGTACCTGACCAACAAGGCCAAGGTGCTCTCGGAAAATCCCGTCCAGGACCTGGACGCCCCCAGGCTGAAAAAGACGCTGCCTCGTTACCTGGATCTGGAAGAGAGCGTCAGTCTGCTGGACCACGTGGACGGGGCCAACCAGGCCCGGGATTACTGTATCCTAACTCTGTTTCTGAACTGCGGGCTGCGGATCTCCGAGCTGGTGGGGCTCAATGTAACAGATGTTCGAGGAAACCAGCTGCGGGTGCTGGGCAAGGGCAGCAAGGAGCGGATGCTGTTCCTGAACGAGGCCTGCCGGGACGCCCTGGAGGACTGGCTCACAGAGCGCAGCATGCTCACCCTGGTGGACCAGAACGCCCTGTTCGTCACCCTCCAGAACCGGCGGAGGATCTCCCGGGCGGCGGTGCACAAGCTGGTGAAGAAGCACCTGGCCGCCGCCGGTCTGGACAGCACCCAGTATTCCGCCCACAAGCTCCGCCACACGGCGGCCACGCTGATGCTCCAAAACGGCGTGGATGTGCGCACCCTCCAGGAGGTGCTGGGACACGACCATCTCAATACCACGCAGATCTATACCCACGTGGACAACGACGACCTGCGGGTGGCCGCCAGAGCCAACCCGCTGGGCCGGGTAAAGCGCCGCGGAAAACAGGACCACAGCGGGGAGAGCGGAGAGGAGACATGACCTCTCCCCTCTCCCCTTTTGTATGGACGCGTCTCCGGCTTTCGACGGCTTGCGCCCCCCTTCCGCCCCGCTTCTTGCGGAAATTACAGGTCTAGGCCGGGGCAAATCCCCCCTTAATGGGCCGGTAGTCTGAAATTTTCTGTGAGCGAAAGGCAAAAGACCGGGATTGAATTGACATTTTTCATTTTTACGGTATACTTAAATGCAAACGAATCATTTAAGGAGGTACCAGCCTATGCCGAAGATCCCTGACGCGGGAAAGCCTGCGCAGAAAGCACCGGCTCGGATGTCCAAGAAAGACCCCCTTACCCGGGAGCAGGTAAAGGCCATCGACGCCTGGTGGCGGGCGGCCAATTACCTGTCCGCCTGTCAGCTCTATCTGCTGGACAATCCCCTGCTGCGGGAGCCCCTGAAGGAGGAGCACCTGAAGCGGGTGATCGTGGGCCACTGGGGCACCTGTCCCGGACAGAACTTTATCTACACCCACCTGAACCGGGCCATTGTCAAGTATGACCTGGATATGATCTACCTGTCCGGCCCCGGCCACGGGGGCAGCGCGGTGGTGGCCCAGGACTACCTGGACGGCTCCTACAGCGAGGTCTACCCCAACATCAGCCGGGACGCGGCGGGCATGAAGCGGCTGTTCCGGCAGTACTCCTTCCCCGGGGGCATCCCCTGCCACACCGCCCCGGAGACCCCCGGCTCCATCAACGAGGGGGGCGAGCTGGGCTACTCCCTCTCCCACGCCTTCGGGGCGGTGATGGACAACCCGGAGCTCATCGCCGCCTGTGTGGTGGGGGACGGCGAGGCGGAGACCGGCCCTCTGGCCGCCGCCTGGCAGTCCAATAAGTTCCTCAACCCCATCACCGACGGGGCGGTGCTGCCCATCCTGCACCTGAACGGATTCAAATTCGCCAGCCCCACCGTCTTCTCCCGCATCTCCCGGGAGGAGGCCGAGCTGTTTTTCAAGGGCTGCGGCTGGGAGCCCCGCTTTGTGGAGGGGGACGAGCCGGAGCAGCTCCACCAGAAGATGGCCGCCGCCCTGGACTGGGCGGTGCGGGAGATCCAGCGGGTGCAGGAGTACGCCCGCTCCTCCGGCGACCCCACCCGCCCCCGGTGGCCCATGATCGTCTTCCGCTCCCCCAAGGGGTGGACCGGCCCCCAGGAGGTGGACGGCAGCCCCATGGAGGGCAGCTGGCGGACCCACCAGGTGCCCATCCCCGTCCATGACGGCAGGCCGGAACGGATACAGGAACTGGAGCGCTGGCTGAAGAGCTACCGCCCGGAGGAGCTCTTTGATGAAAACGGCGCCCTGGTCCCGGAGCTCCAGGCCCTGGCCCCCCAGGGGGAGCGGCGCATGGGGGCCAACCCCCACGCCAACGGCGGCCTCCTCCTCCGGGATCTGCGCACCCCGGACTTTCGGGAGTACGCCGTGTCCGTCCCCAGCCCCGGCGCGGTGGAGGCGGAGGACACCGCCAGCCTGGGCAGCTATGTGCGGGACCTGCTCCGCCTGAACCAGGAGGGCCGGAACTTCCGGGTGTTCAGCCCCGACGAGGCCGCCTCCAACGGCCTGTCCGCCGTCTTTCAGGCCAGTGGCCGCCGGTGGATGGACCCCATCGTCCCCAGGACGGACGGCGAGCTGTCCCCGGAGGGCCGGGTGATGGACGCCATGCTGTCCGAGCACCTGTGCCAGGGCTGGCTGGAGGGCTATCTCCTCACCGGCCGCCACGGCTTTTTCAGCAGCTATGAGGCCTTTATCCGCATCGTGGACTCCATGGTCTCCCAGCACGCCAAATGGCTGAAGGTGTGCAACCAGCTCCCCTGGCGGCAGAAGATCGCCTCTCTGAACTACGTCCTCTCCTCCCATGTGTGGCAGCAGGACCACAACGGCTTCGCCCACCAGGACCCGGGCTTTTTGGACCATGTGGCCAATAAAAAGGCGGACGTGGTGCGCCTCTACCTGCCCCCGGACGCCAACTGCCTGCTGAGCTGCTTTGACCACTGTGTGAAGAGCCGCAACTATATCAATGTGATCGTGGCCTCCAAGCACCCCCGGCCCCAGTGGCTCACCATGGAGCAGGCGGTGAAGCACTGCACCCAGGGCATCGGCATCTGGCAGTGGGCCTCCAACGACCGGGGCCTGGAGCCCGACGTGGTCATGGCCTGCTGCGGGGATACCCCCACCCTGGAAACCCTGGCCGCCGTCACCATCCTCCGCCGGTATCTGCCCCAGCTGAAGATCCGGGTGGTGAACGTGGTGGACCTGATGAAGCTGCAGCCCCACACCGAGCACCCCCACGGCCTCACCGACGAGGACTACGACGCCCTGTTCACCCAGGACAAGCCCATTATCTTTGCTTTCCACGGCTACCCCACCCTGGTCCACGAGCTCACCTACCGCCGGCACAACAAGAACCTCCATGTGCGGGGGTACAAGGAGGAGGGCACCATCACCACCCCCTTCGACATGCGGGTGCAAAACGACATCGACCGCTTCGACCTGGTCATCGACACGGTGAAGCGCCTGCCCCAGCTGGGCAACACCGCCGCCTATGTGATCCAGGAGATGCGGGACAAGCTGGTAGAACACAAGCAGTATATCACCACCTACGGACAGGACCTGCCCGAGGTGCGGGAGTGGAAGTGGACGGATCCCGCTTCGGAGCAATGACCCTTTGGGGGCGAGTTCGGAGCAATGACCCTTTGGGGGCGAGTTACTTTGCCCGTCCTTTTTGTAGGGGAGGGGCTTGCCCCTCCCGCCTCCCTTCGGAATTGCTCCTATTTCGCCGCCAAAGATAGTTTACTTTTCTAACGGCCTCGGTCCCGGGCGGCGAGTTACTTTGCCCGTGGCGGCAAAGTAACCAAAACGCCACCGGGGACAGCTCCGATGAGCACTTCGTGCTCATAGTCGCCTTTCCCCGGACCCCATTACGAGGGACGCCCTCCTGAGTGTTTGCACGTCATTTCCGGCGCGCAAAATCTGAGTGACACTCTAAATTCCCGCCGGGCCACTGGGCCCTGGGCTTGCAAAAATTGCCGCCGATGCGGTTCAAGAATTGCGCCTGGGTTTGCCGAGCCAATGCTCCCGGTGCAATCTCCGCCGTAGG
>CASEKM010000062.1 GCA_949288405.1 uncultured bacterium
GGGGGGCGCCACTTTGTTTTTCACGATCTTGGCTCGGGTGCGGTTGCCGATGATCTCGGTGCCGCTCTTCAGGGCCTCGATGCGGCGCACGTCGATGCGTACCGAGGAGTAGAACTTCAGGGCCCGGCCGCCGGTGGTGACCTCCGGGTTGCCGTAGACGATGCCCACCTTCTCGCGCAGCTGGTTGATAAAGATGACGATGCAGTTGGTCTTAGCGATGCAGCCGGCCAGCTTCCGCAGAGCCTGGCTCATCAGGCGGGCCAGCAGGCCCACATGGGAGTCGCCCATGTCCCCCTCGATCTCCGCCCGGGGAGTCAGCGCGGCCACCGAGTCCACCACCACCACGTCGATGGCGCCGGAGCGCACCAGGGCTTCGCAGATCTCCAGACCCTGCTCGCCGGTGTCCGGCTGGGAGATGAGCATGGAGTCGATGTCCACCCCCAGAGCACGGGCGTAGGTGGGGTCCAGGGCGTGTTCGGCGTCGATGAAGGCCACCTCGCCCCCCCGTTTCTGGGCCTCGGCCACCACGTGGAGGGCCAGGGTGGTCTTACCGGAGGACTCGGGGCCGTAGATCTCGATGATCCGTCCCCGGGGCAGGCCGCCGATGCCCAGGGCCAGGTCCAGGGACAGGGAGCCGGTGGGGATGGTGTCCACCATCACGTCCACGCTCTCCCCCAGGCGCATAATGGAGCCCTTGCCGTAGGCCCGCTCGATCTGGGCCACCGCCGTCTCCAGAGCTCTCTTCTTATCGGAAGCTGGGGCAGCGCTCTCCACCGCCGGTTTCTTTGTCGCCATTGTGCATTACTCCTTTGCCGCCGGCCCCCTTATGTATGGTCTGCCGGTTTTGTTCTGTCTTGTACAGCTTATACTTCTGTCTATCCAATAAATCGGACTTGTACTTTACATAAGATTCCCAATTTGATTTTGTGTTCCCAGGTTCAAAAATTATCTTGCCGTTCCCGCCCCGCAGGGGCGGGAACGCACAAAAGAATTGGGACTTATGAGATAGGAGTTGCGAGACGGGAGATATTTTCACCGGGCGCCGCAATTCCTATCTCCACTCTCTACTCTTAACTCTCCACTCTATTGATTGATGGTTCCCTCCACCACCCGCCAGATGCCCTGGGTGTCGGCGGTGGTCTGGATCTGCTCAAAGCCGTTTTGGGACAGGATCTCCTCCACGTCCTGGGCCTGACCGACCCCCACCTCGAAGAGGAGGGAGCCCCCCAGGCGGATGGCGCTCTTCCACTTGGCGGCGATGAACCGGTAGAAGTCCAGCCCATCGGGGCCGCCGTCCAGAGCCATGAGGGGTTCATAGTCCCGGACCGACACGTCCAGGCCCTCGATATCCCCGGAGGGGATGTAGGGAGGGTTGCACACGATCACGTCAAAGTCCCACAGTGTGGAGGCGGGGGGCTCCATGGCATCCACAGACAGGCAGGTCACCCGGGCGTTCAGCCCGTTGCGGCGCACATTCTGCTTGCACACCCGAAGGGCCCCCTCGGACAGCTCGCCCAGCACCACCCGGCACTGGGGGGCGTGGGCGGCGATGGCCAGCCCCACACAGCCGCTGCCGGCACACAGGTCCAGCACTCTGGCCCCCTCGCCGGCGGCCTTGGCCTTCAGGATGCCCCGCTCCGCCAGCACCTCGGTGTCGGAACGGGGGATGAGCACCTCACTGGAGATGTCCAGCGGGAGGCCGTAAAACTCCCACTCGCCCACGATGTAGGCCACCGGCTCCCCGGCCAGGCGGCGCTGGACCAGGGCCTCCACCTGTCCCTCCAGGTCCCCGGAGGCGTACAGGGGCATATCCCGCACCAGCTGCTCCTTGGTCTTCCCTGTGGCGAAGCACAGGATCTCCCGGGCCTCCAGCTGGGCGGCCTCCACCCCGGCCTTCCGCAGACGGGCGCGGGTGTCCAGATATAGATTGTTATAGGTGGTCGCCATACAGAACGCCTCCGAAAAAGAGAGTTTTACGCTGAGCGTGGAGAGTGAAGAGTGGAGAGTGGAGACCGGGGCGTGGCGAGTTTCGGTTTTATCTCTTCACTCTCAACTCTTCACTCTGCCTGGTAAAGCGCCTCCGGCGCTTTACCAGGCGTCTTCGCCTTTCACCTCGGGCAGCACCAGCTCCAGCGCCTTGATGCCCACCTCGATCATGGAGTCGTCAGGCTCGAAGGTGGTGAAGTTCTGGAGCCACAGGCCGGGGGCGGTGAGAAGCCGGGTAATGGGGCCGTCATGGCGGCCCGCCCAGCGGTTGAACTCGTAGCTCACCCCCACGATGATGGGCAGCATCAGCAGGTGGGCCAGAAACCGCAGCAGGGCGTGGTGCACCGGCCAGATGGCAAACACGATGGTGGAGACAATGATGGAGATAGCGATGACCATGAACAAAAAGCTTGTCCCGCACCGGGGGTGGTGCCGGGGCTGCTTGCGCACGTTCTCCACCGTGAGGGGGAGGCCCGCCTCATAGCAGAAGATGGTCTTGTGTTCCGCCCCGTGGTACTCAAACACCCGGTGGATGTCCTTCATATGGGAGCACAGGGCCAGATAGCCCACGAAGATGGCCAGCTTCAGCAGACTCTCCGCCACGTTCCGGGCCAGCATGGAGTCGGTGACCAGGGTGACGGCGGTGCCCAGCAGAGTGGGCAGCAGGAAAAACAGCCCGATGGACATGCCGATGCCCAAGATCACCGCCAGGGTGACCACGAAGGAGGCGGCCTTCTCGCTGCCCAGGTGGTTTTCCAGCCACAGGTCGAATTTGGAGGGCTCCTCCGGCTCCGCGTCCTCGTCCTCGGGGTAAAATTCCGCCGAGTACATCAGGGCCTTCACCCCCTCCACCATGGAGGCGCAGAAGGTGACCACCCCCCGGATCAGGGGCAGGCCCAGGACCGGATACCGGTCCTTGATGAATTTCAGCCGGTTCTCCTTGACGGCCAGCTCGCCGTCCGGCTTGCGCACCACGATGGCCTGCTTTTTGGGGCCGCGCATCATGATGCCCTCAATGAGGGCCTGCCCGCCGCACATGGTCTTAAAGCCCCCGGCAGGACAGGCCTGACAATTCTTTTGCTCTTCTGTTGTTCGCATGAATAAAAGGTTCTCCTTTGTTTCAGGGACAGGCGTCTCACAGGTGCATGCACACCCAAGATATTCTATCAAGTTTTTTGGGAAAATGCAAGGGCCGGGCAGGGTCTGAAGGGATGGAAAAACCGGGAGCGGCGCGCAGACCGCGCCGCTCCCGGAGCTGTTCAGTAGGCCACGACGATCCCGCCGTCGTCAGCGTAGACGGTGGTGATGCCCCCCGCCTCCAGGATCAGGATCTTTTCCGCCTGGCACTTGGCCTCGATCTGCTGCTTGACCTGGAAGGCCCGGTCCAGGCAGTTGCAGTGGCAGATGGCCACGGTGCGCCCCCTGTGGCCGGGGTCGGCGGCGATCCGGTCCACCAGCTTGCCCAGGGCCTGCTTCATGGACAGGGCCTGTCCCAGCTTGCAGATCTCCCCCTCGGGGGTGGCGCCGCACAGCAGCTTGATCTTCAGGGCGCTGGTGACCACCGCCTGGAGCTTGGTGAGCCGGCCGTTTTTCCGCAGGTTGTCCAGGGACTCCAGCACGAACAGGGTCTGCATCTGGTAGATATACTGCTCCACCTCCCGGACCACCCGCTTGAAGGGCATGCCGGAGGAGGCCAGCTCCTGGAGCTTCAGGGCGATGAGCACCTCGCCGGAGGAGGCGGAGCAGGAGTTGAACACGTGGACGTTGCGCTGGGGCTCGTCCTCCTCCAGGAGGACCCGGGCCTGCTCCGCGCTGTTGTGGGAGCCGCTGAGCAGGGCGGACAGGGTGACCACGTAGATGTCGTCCGCCCCCTGGAAGGCGTCCAGGTAGTCCTGGGGAGCGGGACATGAGGTGGAGGGGGCCTCCTCGCTCTGGCGCATGGCCCACAGCAGGTCGGCCTGGTCCAGAGTGTGGTCGTCGATGAACACGCTCCCGTTGGAGCGGATGGACAGGGGGACCTTTACAAAGCAGGGGTCCTGTTCCATCTGAGAGGTCAGGTCGCAGCAGCTGTCCACTACAATTTTGAAGCTCATACGCATCATCTCCAAAGGTGGTTTTTCAAATGAAATTAACAGTATCTTTACTGTAACACAGGCCCAGGGAAATGTAAAGAGCTTCTGTGAAAGTGGGGGAAAACTCAGCCCTCCGGGTCGGGGAGCCGCTCTCCGGTCTCCTCCTCCAGCTCGGCCAGCAGCTTCCGGTCCGCCTTGGAGGACAGGTCCAGCTTTTGATACAGGTCGGGGCGGCGGCGGTAGGTGCGCAGGATGGACTGCTTGCGCCGCCACTGGTCCACCTTGGCGTGGTTGCCGGACAGAAGGATGGAGGGTACCGCCTTGTCGTGCCACACCTCGGGGCGGGAGTACTGGGGGGCCTCCAGCATACCGCTCCAGTGGCTCTCGTTTTCATAGCAGGAGGGGTCGGACAGCACCCCGGGCACCAGGCGGCACACCGCGTCGGCCACCGCCATGGCGGGGATCTCCCCGCCGGTCATCACAAAGTCCCCCAGGGAGATCTCCTCATCCACGCACTCCTCAATAAAGCGCTCGTCGATGCCCTCGTAGTGGCCGCACACCAGGATGAGCCGGTCATAGTCGTCCCGCAGCCGCCGGGCGTCCGCCTGGCAGAAGGTCTTGCCCGCCGGGGACATGTAGATGGTGTGCACCCGCTCTCCCGCCTGGTCGCAGATGTGCTTCCAGCACTGGTACAGGGGGTCGGCCTGCATCACCGCCCCCCGGCCGCCCCCGTAGGGGTAGTCGTCCACCTGCTTCTGCTTGTTCAGGGTGTAGTCCCGGATCTGGTGGCACTGGATGCGGATATAGCCCCGCTCCTGCCCCCGGCCCAGGATCGATTCACACAGCATATCCCCCACCACGTCGGGAAAGAGGGTCATAATGTCGATCCAATACATAATTTGCGTTGCTTCCTCACTTGTCAGATTGATGATACGCCTTTGATTATATGTGATTTGCTCTGTTTTTTCAATAGGGGCCGGTCAGAGCAGGTGGACCGTGCGCAGCAGGAAGATCCACAAAAACAGGGTCCCCATGCTGAAGGCGGAGGTCCACACGATGTACTGCCGTGCCAGCTCCGCGTCGCCCCCCATCTCCTCGGCCATGACGGCGCTGGCCGAGGCCACCGGGGAGCCGTACATGCCGACCAGAGCGCTGAGCACGGCCGGCGTCACCGCGAACAGGCCCAGCGCCTGGGCCAGAAAGGCCATCCCGAGCCCCACCGCCGGAGCCAGCACCAGCCGCTGGACCACGCCGACGGCCAGTTCCTTCTTCATGTCCTTGACGGCGCTGAAGTTGACCCGCGCCCCCAGCAGGATCAGGATCATGGGGGAGGCCAGGTCCGCCAGGCTCTCCACAGCGGAGTAGAGGAAGGCCAGATCCCGGGACAGGGAGAACACCAGCGCCCCCTGGGCGTCCCGGGGGATGAATTCCCGGGCGGCCAGGCAGAGCAGACCGGCTACCTGTCCCAGGATCATGGGGTTGACGGCAATCGTTTTGAGGATGCCGGCCACATCCACCGCCCGGTCCGGCTTGTCGGAGTAGATGGTCAGGCACAGCACCGCCACAACATTATAATAGATGATGGCGGGGGCCTGCATGCTGGCGGATACCGCGCCCCCCGCCGCGCCGCCCAGAGAGAAGGCCAGGGTGGTCCCGATGATGGCGAAGTTGCTGCGGAAGCTGTTCTGGATCATAATGCCCCGCCGGTTCCGCCGGTCGGTAAAGAGGTGGGCCTCCGCCACGCCCATCCCGGTGAGCGCCAGACAGCTCACCAGCACGAACCAGATGCTGTCCAGGTGGATCTCCCGCAGGGAGGAGAGGGTGTAGATGTTGCGGAACATCATGCACGAGATCCCGAAGCGGAAGGTGAAGGAGTTCATCTTCTTCAGCAGCGAGTCGTCAAAAAAGTGAATGGCCTTCATCCACCACCCCAGCAGCATCAGCAGCAGCATGGGCGTGACGGCGTTGAAGGCGTACAGAAAGGTATCAAACATAAGGGGGTCCTCTCCTTGACGGACTAAGAGACCGCTGGGCTGGCGCGGCGGCCTTCCGGGGGCTGTGTTGCGCTTGGGGCCTGTGCGGGATTTATTATATCGGACCTTCCGAAGGAATACAATATATTTTGTGAAATTTCAGGAAAATTCCGCGAAAACACAGTGAAAAGGTGCAAAAAAGTGCAGGCGTTCACCGGAAGTGAACGCCTGCACAGGCTGATCGATGAAAGGGGCGGCGCCCGTCAGGGCGGGCCGGATTACTTCCTGACCAGGACGGGGTTGACGCCGACCTTCTTGCCGCCCTCGTAGACATAGAAGCCGGCGCCGGACTTGCGGCCCAGGTAGCCGGCGGCCACCATCTTCCGCAGCAGGTGGGCGGGACGGTACTTGGTGTCGCCCAGGTCGATGTAGAAGGTCTCCATAACCTCCAGCAGGATGTCCAGGCCGATCATGTCCGCCAGAGCCAGGGGGCCCATGGGGTGGTTACAGCCGCGCATCATGCCCTCATCCACGTCCTCCACGGAGCCGATGTCCTCGTCCAGGACCTGAACGGCCTCGTTGAGCATGGGCAGGAGCATACGGTTGACGATGAAGCCGGGCTTATCCTTGGCCAGGATGGTGCGCTTGCCCATGTGCTGACCCACGGAGGTCACGATGTCGATGGTCTCCTGGGAGGTGCGCAGACCGTAGACGATCTCCACCAGGCCCATCACAGGCACGGGGGAGAAGAAGTGCAGGCCAACGACCTTCTCAGGACGGGCGGTGGCGGCGGCCAGGCTGGTCATGGAGATAGAGGAGGTGTTGGAGGCGAAAATGGTGCGGTCGTCGCAGATCTTATCCAGCTGCTGGAAAATAGCGCGCTTGGCGTCCAGGTTCTCGTAGATGGCCTCGATGACCAGGTCCACGTTGGAGGCGGTATGTACGCTGGTGGCGACGGTCAGACGCTTCATGCAGTCCTCCTTCGCCTCCGCGGTCATCTTGCCCTTTTCCACCAGGCGGTCCAGACGGCTGCTGATGCCGGCCTGCCCCCGCTCAAGGGCGGCCTTGCTCTGGTCATTCAGAATGACCTCATAGCCGTACTGCAGGGCGGTCTGGGCGATGCCGCTGCCCATCAGGCCGGAGCCTACTACAAAGATTTTACGGATTTCCATTTTGATCTCCTTCTTTTACAATAAAATTGTAAGCCCTGAAACATGATCCAGGCGCCGACTTCGGCGGAAATCGGTCATCTTCATCTTAGCACACCGCCCCCTGTTTGTCCAGCAAAAATCCAGGTGCTGCCGGATTTTGTCGCCCGTTGGCGCTGTGGTCCTCCCATCAGACGAGAGACGCCGGGGCGGAGGAGAAAAATTTCCTCTCCCGCCGGAATGTGCTTGCTTTCTGACGCCGTCCCCGTATAATGGAGGGGAGAGCGGTCCGTCGGGGCCGCGCACAGGGAAAGGGGGCAGTCCATGAGAGGGCTGAAACTTTGCGTGCTGGGGTGTCTGGCCGCCGCGGTGCTCACAGGCTGCGGCGCGCTCCCCGGGATGGAGCATACCGACACCCAGGAGGCCCAGGTGGGGGATGTGGTATCCACCGCCTGGTTTGACTATACGGTGACCCGGGCGGAGGCGGCGGATGCCTACGAGGGGCGGACGGCCCCAGAGGGGAGCAGGCTGGTGGTGGTGGAGCTGACCCTGGAGAACCGCTTTGACGAGCCGGTCCCCATGTTCGATACCGACTTTCAGCTCTACTGGGGGGAGTACGGAGAGGACCAGTGGGCGCTCCCGGAGGAGGTCTTCTGCCAGGCGCAGTTCCCTGAGAGCTACCAGCTGTCCGTAGGGGAGGAGCGGACGGGCGTTCTGGTGTATCAGGTTCCAGAGGACGTCCAGGACTTTACCCTCGCGTTCCTGGAGGTCTTTGACAACGGCACCGACGAGGGGGAGGAGGGGGATATATCTCTCACCCGCTTTACGGTGCCCTAGACGGACAGGTGCTGGTGCAGC
>CASEKM010000063.1 GCA_949288405.1 uncultured bacterium
TTGGCAAACATTTTGACTAAAACAAAACATTTCGCCTTGCAATGCCAGCATAACGCCCCTTGCACCCCTCCAGGCGTTGCAAAAAGGCAAAAAAAGAGGGTGGAAACCGAGGTTTCCTCCCCAAAAAATGAGCGTGGTAGACCGCTGGTAGACCGCCCGTCAAAACGACGAAACGCAAAAAAGCCGGAAACCGTTGAGCGGCAACGGTTCCCGGCGGTAGACCTGGTAGACATCTGGTAGACCGGAGTGGTCTACCAGGGCAAGCAGAGCACGTAAGCGGATCTGCTGCGGCCCAAACCCCGTGTGATGTGCAGCGCCCACGGCGCGCTTGATATGAGAAGGGGCGCCGGAGGAAGAAGTTGGCGCGGACTGCCAACGGCCCCTTGACGGTCTGAAAAAGCTGTGATACACTACAGATACTTTCCCCGTTGGGAACTAGGAGCTATACGACTGACGGAAGTGGAGCGGAACCACATGAAGTATAGCGGGCGCCAACACGCCTCAATGCCGACCGTCTGGGCGCACCGAACAAAGGGTGCGCCCTTTTTTTTGTACAGGGCTCACCGCTTCTATGATTTTGAGGAGGAATATGGACATGAAAACTGACATCGAAATCGCCCAGAGCACCCAAATGAAGCCCATCCAGGAGATCGCCAAGACGGCCGGTGTGCCGGAGGAGTATCTGGAGTACTACGGCCGGTACAAGGCCAAGATCGACTACCGCCTCCTGAATGAGACGAAGACCCCCGACGGCAAGCTGATTTTGGTTACCGCCATCAATCCCACCCCCGCCGGCGAGGGCAAGACCACCACCACCGTGGGCCTGGCCGACGGCATGCGCCGCCTGGGCAAAAACGCCCTGGTGGCCCTGCGGGAGCCCTCCCTGGGCCCTGTGTTCGGGGTGAAGGGGGGGGCCGCCGGCGGCGGTTACGCCCAGGTGGTGCCCATGGAGGACATCAACCTCCACTTCACCGGGGACTTCCACGCCATCGGCGCGGCCAACAACCTGCTGGCCGCCATGCTGGACAACCACATTCAGCAGGGCAATGCCCTGGGCATCGACGTGAAGCGCATCACCTGGAAGCGGTGCGTGGACATGAACGACCGGCAGCTGCGGAACATTGTGGACGGCCTGGGGGGCCGGATGCAGGGGGTCCCCCGGGAGGACGGCTTTGACATCACCGTGGCCAGCGAGGTCATGGCGGTGCTGTGCCTGGCCTCCTCCATCCCCGATCTGAAGGAGCGGCTGAGCCAGATCATCGTGGGCTACACCTATGACGACAAGCCGGTGACCGCCGGCGACCTGAAGGCCGCCGGGGCCATGGCCGCCCTGCTGAAGGACGCCCTGAAGCCCAATCTGGTGCAGACCCTGGAGGGCACCCCCGCCTTCATCCACGGCGGCCCCTTCGCCAACATTGCCCACGGCTGCAACTCCGTCATGGCCACCCGCATGGCTCTGAAGCTGGGGGACTACGCGGTCACCGAGGCCGGCTTCGGCGCCGACCTGGGGGCGGAGAAGTTTTTGGACATCAAGTGCCGCATGGCCGGCCTGAAGCCCGACGCGGTGGTGCTGGTGGCCACGGTCCGGGCCCTGAAGCACCACGGGGGCGCCGCCAAGGCGGAGCTGAACCAGGAGGATCTGGCGGCCCTGGAGCGCGGCCTGCCCAACCTGCTGCGCCATGTGGAGAATATCACCCAGGTGTACGGCTTGCCCTGTGTGGTGGCCATCAACCGCTTCCCCACCGACACGGAGGCGGAGCTGAAGCTGGTGGAGGACAAGTGCAAGGAGCTGGGGGTCAACGTGGCCCTGTCCGAGGTGTGGGCCAAGGGCGGCGAGGGCGGCATGGCCCTGGCCCAGGAGGTCATCCGCCTGTGCGAGGAGGAGAACCGCTTCCGCTTCGCCTATGACCTGGACGCCTCCATCGAGGACAAGCTGGCGGCCATTGTCACCAAGGTGTACCACGGCAAGGGCGTGGCCCTCACCCCCGCCGCCCGGAAGCAGATGAAGCAGCTCACCGACCTGGGCTTCGGCGGCATGCCCATCTGTATGGCCAAGACCCAGTACTCCTTCTCCGACGACCAGAACCTGCTGGGGCCCTCACCGGGGACATTATGACCATGCCCGGCCTGCCCAAGGTGCCCGCCGCCGAGAAGATCGACGTGGACGAGAACGGGAAGATCACCGGCCTGTTCTAAGGGAGCGGGGCGCGAAACATCATGGAACGTCTCTATTTGACCCCCGGCGAGATGGTGGCCGCCTACAGCGCGGCGGGCCGGGGCAAGCTGCGCCGCTCCGCGGCCAGCCTTCTGCTGCTGGGCGTCCTGGCCGGAGCCATCATCGCCCTGGCCGCCGCCACCACCAACACGGCCTCCTACGGCATCACGGACACCTGGACCGCCCGGACGGTGTGCGCCCTGCTGTTTCCCTTCGGCCTGGGGCTGGTGGTAGTTACCGGGTCGGAGCTGTTCACCGGGAACTGCATGCTCCCCATCACTGTGCTGGACGGGGGCGGAACGGCGGGACAGCTGCTGCGCAACTGGGTGCTGTCCTACGCGGGCAACATCCTGGGGGCGATGCTGGTGGCGGCCCTGTGCGTGGGCTGCGGCCAGCTGGACTACTCCTCGGGGGCGCTGGCGGTCTACACCATCCGGCTGGGAGCGGGCAAATGCGCCATGTCCTTTGGGAAGGCCTTCGGCCTGGGCATCTTGTGCAACCTCCTGGTGTGCCTGGGGGTGATGGCCGCCAACTCCGCCAAGGATACCACCGGCCGTCTGCTGGGCGCCTATCTCCCGGTGTGCTTCTTTGTACTATGCGGGTTTGAGCACTGCATCGCCAATCTCTACTACATCGGCGCCGCCCTGATGGCCGCCGCCGTCCCCCAGTACGCCGCCCTGGCGGCGGAGGCGGGGGTGGACCTGGCTCCCCTCACCCTGGCGGGGGCCGCCGCCAATCTGATCCCCGTCACTCTGGGCAATATAGTGGGCGGCCTGGGCCTGGGATTGCTCCTGTGGTACTGCCACACCAAGGCAGAGAAGAAGGAAGCCGTCCGCTGACGGAACAAGTTAAAATTTAAAAAAGCCGTGGAACACGCGTCAAAAGGCGTCTTCCACGGCTTTTTTCTGGCAGTCAGGAGAACTCGTTCCGGTACTGCCGGACCAGGACCTCATAGCCCGGCGTCTCCCGGAGAAAGGCGCAGTCCGGGTCCCGCTCCGCGCTGTCCAGGAGCACGGGGATCAGGGCGCGCTGGTCCTCCTCCACCGCGTCCTTGGTGGGCAGGTGGGGGTAGAGGGGGGAGGCGGCCAGGTCCCAGGGCACCGTCAGGCTGTGGAGCAGCCGCTCCAGCAGCTCCAGGGCCCGGGGGCCGTCCTGGTCCGCCGCCGCCAGCTGGAAGGGGGTGGGCAGTACCGCGTAGTCGGACAGGTCAAAGACCTTTCCGGCCCGGACGGCGGTGTCCGCCAGGACGCGGGCCCGCGCCCGGTCCTCCTCCTTCAGCGCCCAGCCCAGCATGGACAGCAGGGTGGACTGGATGGCGTGGGCCTGGTTGAACAGCTCCCGCTCCACCAGCACCCAGGCCTCCTCCCGCCGCCCCTGGGCCCAGCGCAGGCGGGCCGTCAGCTCCTGTTTCTCCCGGTGGGTGTCGGACAGCTGGCCCAGCAGCTCCTCCGCCCGGTCCAGCTCTCCCGCCCCCACACAGCGGGAGGCCAGGGTATAGGTGGCCCACTCCCGCACCTGGGGGTCGGCGCTGCGGGCGCACCGCTCATAGAGGGCGGTGACCTCCGCCTCCTGCCCCTGGCGCTCCGGACCGTCCTCCTCCGGCTGGAGGGCCAGGATCCCCGCCAAGATACCGGCTGTACTGTAGGCCAGCTGGTCGCTGTTGGGGTACTCCCGTAGCTTGTCCTCCGCCAGGGCAAAGGCCGCCCCACTGCCGCCGGTCTGGCTCACCGCATAGAGTTGGTTCAAAAATTCCCCGATCTCCTCCTCAGTCAGCTCCTCCTGAAAGGAGAGCAGGGTGTTCAGGTCCACCCCCAGGGTCCGGGCCAGGGCGGGCAGCAGAGTGATGTCCGGGTAGTTCAGCGCCCGCTCCCACTTGTTCACCGCCGGGGCGGACACCCCCAGCTTCTGGGCCAGCTGTTCCTGGGTCAGCCCCAGGGCCTGCCGCCGGGTTCGGATGATGTCGTTGAGCTTCATGGTGTGCCCTCCTTCTCTCTGCCTCTATCCTAGCAGAGTTTGCCCCGGTGTACAACAGAGCGGTGGGCAAGAAAACCGGGCCGGAGATTAACCGGCGGTTAAAAAATTCCCGGCCGTCTGGCCGGGAATGGGGATGTATGAGACGCTCAGGGGTTGGGCACAACCTCCACTGTGTAGCCCAGGTCCTTCAGGCCCTGGACGATGCCGGTGTCTCCCACCATGTGTCCGGCGCCCACCACCATCAGTCCGGTGTGGGAGCCCTCCTGGCTCAGGTAGTCGGCGGCGTACTGGATCATGCCGGGGTCCCGGTCGGTGAACAGCTTGGAGTTCAGCTCGTCGTCGCTCTCCAAAATGGTGTCCTTGTCGTAGACCTGGTCAAACGCCTCCGGGTCCCGGCCCTTCCAGGTGTCCATCATGGCGCTGATCTGGTCCAGCTGGGCCTGGATAGCCTCCTGGGTGGCGGGCTTCAGGGCATCCTCCCCCAGCACGGCCACCAGGGCATCCTTGGTTTCCTGGTCCATGGTGTCCACGTCCAGCACCATCAGCAGTCCGCCGGCCAGATAGGCCTCCTGGTACTCAGGGGACAGGCCGTCGAAGATGCCCCCCTGGAAGGCGTAGGTCTCCACCGCGTCGATGGGGATGCCGGCGTTGCCCGCCTTGGCGTTTACATACAGGTCGATGGCCATGGCGTTGGAGCTGGTGGTCTCGTCCACGGTGGCCAGGGACTGGAAGGTGGAGGCCAGGGCCCAGGCCTTGTACTGGGCCACGGTCTGCTCGTCCATGCCCAGCAGGGCGGCGGCGTCCACCGTCACCTGGTAGAGCTCGGGGGAGATGTGGTCGGCCAGGGTGGTGCCGTCGGAGTACACCTGCATGGCGGCAAACTCGGCGATCTGCTCCTGGTCGTTGAAGTCCAGCTCAAAGGCCACCAGGTCGGCGTCCAGAATGATGTCCCGCAGCTGCTTGTGGATGGGGTAGGTGTTGTTCACATCCGTGTGGATGGAGCCCAGCAGGTACAGGGTGTTCCCCGCCCCGTTGTCCGCCTTCCACAGCAGACCCAGGGAGCCGGCGTTCTGCTGGTCGTACAGGTTCAAGATCAGGCTGTCGGCCATGGTGGCGGCCTCCAGCAGGGTGCAGGGGTCCTCCAGGCGCAGGTCGCTGCCGTCGCCCGCCAGGGCGCCCACAGAGGTCATAAACTCCTCCGCCCCCGCCTCGATGCCGGGGAAGGCGTAGGCGGCCGCCTCCTGGTACAGGGCGTTGACCACCCCGCCCCGGGTGGTATCCAGGACCAAGGCCTCGCCGCCGGCGGGGCGGGTCTCCACCTCCAGCAGGGCCAGCTTGTCGGCCACCACCTGGGTCATATGGTCCAGCTGCTCCTGGGTGACGGTCTGGCTGTGGCCGGTGTAGATCTCGTCTCCGAACAGGCCCAGGGCATAGCCGTCGGCCAGCATGCCGTAAGACCAGGCGGGAAGGGGGGCGGGCGCGGCGGCCTGCCCCTCGGCGGCCAGGGCCGGGGTGGCCCCCAGCACGCCCAGCATCAGCAGAAGGCTGACCAGTTTTTGTTTCATGTGCATGTACTTACTCTTCCTTTCTCCGGGTCTCCAGATCTTCTCTGGAAGGATACCTTCATTTTAACAGGGGAAAGTGGAAAGTCAATTAAAGTTTTCCTTAAAAATCCGAAGGCCCGTTCTGTGTTCTCAGGCGAACGGTCCCGGAGGGCGGGGTGCTCCCCGCCCCGGTGTCCGCCGGAAACATAAAAGCGGTGCCGAGTCTTATGTATATGTCCGGCGGGGGCGGCTTGCTGTGCCCTTGCTTCATGGTTCCGGCGCCTCGGGCACTGCCCAGGGGTGCAGCACATCCTTCAGGTCGCGGTAGTCCAAACCCCAGCCGCTGGGGTACTCCCGGCCGGGCAGAGTCCCCGCCGGATACCAAACAGACAAACTGTCCTCACCAAAGTTCAGATAGGACCACTGAAACTGCTCCCTCATGGCCTGGGCCTCCTGTCCGATGGCCTCCGTTCCGGCCACGACGGCTTCGGCGGCCTCCGCCTGTCCCACGGAGAACAGATCCCGGTTGGGGATGTGCTCCCCCGTCTCCTTGTCAAAGGCGTCGGTGAACCAGTGCTCCGTAATCTCCTGCTCCCGGACCGGGAGGGTCAGAGCGGTGCGGAAGTAGTACACCCCGGGGGCGGTGGCGGCCCAACCTGTCTGCTGCCTTACCCAGAAGTTGGAAAACCGCTCTGGAGCCTCCGACTTCTGGTAGGCCTGATAGGCCTTCTCCACCTCCGCCTGGATGTCATAGAGGGCGCCCCGCTCCTGGTAGTAGGGGTTGATCCCCTCCGCCAGGGCGGGGGACAGTTCTGTAAGAGAGGTGTCTCCCTCCACACAGTAGCCGGAAAAATCCGTCTCCGGCGGGGACTCCCGCAGCAGCTCCGTCCCGTCGGGCAGCCGGTAGGACCGGTCGTTCCAGAAGCCCACCCAGATCTCCGCCTGCGTGCCGTCGGAGAGGGTGAGGGACTCCGAGGACCGGATCTCCTCCACCGTCAGAAAATCCGCCGTGCCGGCGTCGGGAACCTCCGTGCCGTCCTGGACGGTGAGGGGCTTCCCCTCCACATCCGGGCGAAGGTCCACGGACACTTCCATGCCCAGAGGGTCTTCCCAGACCTCTGCTGCGGTGAGCTCCGCCGCCGCCGGCGGGAGCGCCCACTGAGTCTCCTCGTCCCAAAACACGCCCTCCAGCTTCCCGTCTCCGGTGTCCAGCACCAAGGTGTCGGGAAGGCCGTCTGTCCCCAGCACCACCTCTGTCACCTGGCCCCGGAGGTAGGAGTCATCCTCGCCGCTGCCGCAGGCGCTCACGGGAAGCAGAAAGAGCGCGGCCAGCAGAAAGCACCATTTCTTCATATGTTTCCCTCCCGTCAGGGTTTGAAAAAGGGCCGCCTCTGCTGGGGCGGCCTGAAAATGCCGTTACTTTCCCGCCGCTCAGCGGCGGAAAAGTCCTCGCTTCGCTCGCTGAACGCCTTGCTGCACAAGGCGTCCAGGGCGTTCGATCCCACTCGAGGCGGGCTGCCGCCCCCTCGAGCTCCCCCGTCAAATCTCGGACAAATTCGTCTTAACAGAGGCTTTGTAAAATGGAAACGGGCCGCCCGCCTGGGGCGGCCCGTTTGGCTGGGACAAGATTTGTGGGACAATGGTCAGGACTGTTTGGGCACCGTCTTGGTGATGGTGGCCTTGGGGTCCTCGGTGTCGAAGACCGTCTTGGCCGCGGCGGCCAGACCGGCCAGGCCCTGGATCTCGCTGGGGACAATGATCTTGGTGGCCTTGCCGTTGGCAGCGGCGGTAAAGGCCTCCAGAGCCTTGATCTTCAAAACGCCGTCGCCGGGGTTGGCCTCGTTGATGAGCTTGATGGCGTCGGCGGTGGCCTGCTGTACCTTCATGATGGCCTCGGCCTGGGCCTCAGCCTCCAGGATCTTGGCCTGCTTGGCGCCCTCGGCCTGGAGGATGGCGGCCTGCTTGGCCGCGTCGGCCCGGAGGATGGCGGACTGCTTTTCGCCCTCGGCCACCAGGATCTGGGACTGCTTGGTGCCCTCGGCCTGGAGGATGGACTCACGGCGCTCACGCTCGGCCCGCATCTGCTTCTCCATGGATTCCTGGATGTCTCTGGGCGGCATGATGTTCTTCAGCTCCACCCGGTTGACCTTGATGCCCCAGTTGTCGGTGGCCTCGTCCAGAATGGCCCGCATCTGGCTGTTGATGTGGTCCCGGCTGGTGAGGGACTGGTCCAGCTCCAGGTCGCCGATGATGTTCCGCAGGGTGGTGGCGGTCAGGTTCTCGATGGCGGACATGGGGTTCTCCACCCCGTAGGTGTACAGCTTGGGGTCGGTGATCTGGAAGTAGATCACCGTGTCGATCTGCATGGTCACGTTGTCCTTGGTGATGACGGGCTGGGGCGGGAAGTCCACCACCTGCTCCTTCAGGGACACGTTCTTGGCCACCCGCTCGATGAAGGGGATCTTGAAGTGGAGGCCCACGCCCCACACCCCCTGGAAGGCGCCCAGACGCTCGATGACGAAGGCCCGGGACTGGGGGACCACCCGGATGTTGGCCGCCAGAACGGCCAGCACCAGAATAATGATGACTACGGGAACGATCGCGCCGATGATTGCGTCAAACATAAGTTTCGCTCCTTTTCTTTCTCAGTTTTCCCGGCCTCTCCCGCGCGCCTGCCCGGGGGCGGAGCGCACAGAGGAGCGGGCTTCTTATTTGGAGAGGGGTTCTACGATCACCTTGACGCCCTGGATCTGCAGCACCTTGACCTCACGGCCCGCGGGGATGACGCCGTCGGTCTGGCTGCTGCGGGCGCTCCAGACCTGGCCGGACAGGTTGACCTGTCCCTTGCCCTCGATGTTGTCGATCTCCTCGGTGACCAGTCCGGTGGTCCCCACCACCCGGTCCGCGTTGGTGGGGGCGTAGTGGGGGGCCAGGATCTTTTTTGCGATGGGCCGGATCAGGGCCATGGAGACCGCCGACAGGATCACAAACACAATGAACTGCGGCCAGAAGCCGAAGCCCAGAGCGCTGACGATCAGGGCCCCCAGGGACCCCAGGGCGAACCAGATGGAGGTCAGGCCCACCGTGACCGCCTCTCCGATCCCAAACAGGATCAGCGCGGCCAGCCAAATCATGGGTGACATACCTTACTCCTTTCTCTGTGATGGATGGGAAGGGAATTTTCTGCGCTGCCTCCAGCATCCCGGCTGCCAGGGAGCTCCTGTCTCGGCCGTGCGTCCGTTTTGCTGTCTGCGCTATTATCATACCACAGCGTTCGTATTTTTTCCACAGCGGATTTGTAAGGTTTCGTTAAGATTTCAGGCAATTTTCACCTCTCTGGCGGCCTGGGGTCCCTGGGACGCATTCCCGCTCCTCCGCGCTCTTGTTTTTGAGCCCGCACAAAATCCGGCGGGGGAATTGCGAAACGCGCCTGTTTCCAGTATACTGGACCTGTAGCCACAAAATTCCCCGGGTCCGCCCGGTTTCACAGGAGGTTTTCTTCCCATGTCCCAAGAACTGACCTTTGCCGTCCCCACCCTGTTCGGGGTGGAGGGCCTGGCCGCCGACGAGCTGCGCCGCCTGGGCCTGGACCAGGTGCGCTCGGAGAACGGGCGGGTGTTCTGCCAGGGCGGCCCGCTGGACCTGCCCCGGCTCAATCTGAACCTGCGCACCGGGGAGCGGGTGCTGCTGGTGCTGGGCACCTTCCCCGCCCGGGACTTTGACGCCCTGTTCGAGGGGGTCCGCGCCCTGCCCTGGGAGCGCTTCATCCCCCGGGAGGGGCAGTTCCCGGTGAAGGGCCACAGCCTGAACTCCGCCCTCCACTCGGTGCCCGCCTGCCAGTCCATCGTCAAGAAGGCCGTCGCCGCCCGGCTGGGGGCCAAGTACGGCCTGAACACCCTGCCGGAGACGGGGGCCCTCTATCAGATCCAGTTCTCCCTGATGCACGACGAGGCGGTGCTCATGCTGGACACCTCCGGGGCCGGCCTGCACAAGCGGGGCTATCGGGCCCAGGGGGTGGCAGCCCCCCTGCGGGAGACCCTGGCCGCCGCCATGGTGCTCCTGTCCCGGTACCGGGGGCGGGACCCCCTGTGCGACCCCTTCTGCGGCTCGGGCACCATCCCCATCGAGGCCGCCCTCATCGCCAAAAACCGGGCCCCCGGCCTCAGC
>CASEKM010000064.1 GCA_949288405.1 uncultured bacterium
GGAGGCCGCCGGGATGGACGATGTGATCGCCCTGTTTCACCGGTACAAGGACCCGGTCTACCGCCTGGCCCTGTCCTTCACCGGCTCCCCCGCCGATGCGGAGGACGTGACCCAGACGGTATTTCTCAAGTATCTGGAGACCCAGCCGGAGCTGGAGGAGGGTAAAGAGCGGGCCTGGCTCCTTCAGGTGACGGCCAACCAGTGCCGGGACCTGTGGCGGCGTCTGCGCCGCCGGGCCACCGTCCCCCTGGACGAGGCCCGGGCCGTGGCCGTCCTCCCGCCCAGGGTGGAGACGGTGTGGGAGACCGTGAAAACCCTCAAGCCCATGGACCGGGGGGCCCTGTACCTCTTTTACTACGAGGGGTACTCCACCGGGGAGATCGCCCAGCTGCTCCGGGTGAGCCAGAGCACCGTCACCTCCCGGCTGAGCCGGGCCCGGAAAAAGCTGAGAGAACAGCTGGAACAGGAGGGATACCATGAAACAGGAGTTTAATTGGGCTATGGACCAGGTCAAGCTCCCGCCCGAGGCTGAGGAGCGGATTTTGAGGGCGCTGGAGGACCGGGCTCAAGCGCCCCGCCGGAAGCGCCGGAAGGGGCCGCTGATCGCCGTCCTGGCCGCGGCGGCGGTGCTGCTCATGGGGGCGGCGGCGGTGTGGCAGAGCAATCTGTTTCAGTATTTTGACAGTCCCGGCGGAAATACGCCGGCTAGTCTCTCCCAATATTCCCAGCCCATAGGGGTCAGCAGTACCTCAGAGGGCGGCTGGACCCTCACAGTAGATGAATGCATAGGGGACGACCAATGGGTGTTTTTATGGATGACCCTGACCGCACCGGAGAATACAGAACTCCCAGTTCTGGGCGAAGGAGAATCTTTCTATTTAAAATCACTGGCACAGAGCAACGATCCAGAAAATTTGTGGGCCGGTTACGGGGTTCGGGATATCTTGTACGACACAGTACCGGGGGACAATCAAATCCAAATCGCTTTGGGTATGGCCCCGGATATCTCCCCCCGCGGACAGACCATCTCTCTGACCATCGGCCCACTGGACCAGCGTGGAGGTAACTTGTCTGACCGCGTTATCTTGTGGAACGAAACGCTGGTGGTAGAGAACATTCCTCTGGATTATCCTGAAACCACAACCTATTTAACCACAGACCAGCCCATCCCATTTATAGATGGGGCGGCTCAGTTAATTGCCCTGAAAATTTCACCTTTTGGCGCCTATGCTTGGCTCCAAACCGATGTGGCGGAGAATGAACTCGTCGATCCCTGGGACCCCGCATTGGTTACATTAGAACTTCACAAAAAAGACGGAACCTCTCTCCTGCTGGATTTCGGTTATCTGGGATATGATGAAAGGCCCGATGACCTTCCTTTGATGATAGACCCCTCTGCTGTAACAGGACCGTTTTATATCAGCGCGAGTTGGGACTATAAAGATATCGAACATTCCATGGAAAACGGGTCTAACTACGCAAATCTTTCCACCTTTATCGACCCCGGCCAAATCGATTCTGTATCCCTTAATGGTGTAGAGATTCCTTTTGTCTTTGACCCCAAGGAGTAGGCGGGCAGCCCGGTGTGCCGCTCGGGCGAAAGGCCCGAGGAGCGGCGCGCCGGGTCGTCGCGCCCTACAGAGGGGCAAAGACATCAACGGCGGCGGGGGCACACCCCAGGGTGGCTTCTCTCGGCCTTCGGCCGATTCACCTTCAGCCCCCGCCCTACAGGTGGCACGGCCCACGGAGGACGGGCGGCCACATGGGGCCGCCCCTACGGTGGAAAGGGACCGCCCTTATAACCAGGACCGTTTTCCTCATCCGTCTGGCCTGCGGCCAGCCACCTTCCCCTTTAGGGGAAGGTGCCCCCGAAGGGGGCGGATGAGGTATCCCGTATGTTGAACCAGGCATGTTGGTTCGGCAAACCCAGGCGCAGAAGCGGAATCGTACCAGTCCCAATTTTCTTCCTACTCAGGCCCCCAGTGGGGCCGGACGGGATGGCACCCAAGCACTCCTGATTTTGCGCGCCGGAAATGTTTTGTCCACTTCAAGGGGTAACCCCCGTAATGGGGGTCCGGGGGTAAGCCGTCATTGGCGAACGGAGTTCGCCTCTGCGGCGTCCCCCGGCGATCCTTTGGGTACTTTCCCATCGCTGGGAAAGTACCTCGCCCCGCAGGGCGAAATCCCGCGAGACGGCGCGCCGAGTCGTCGCGCCCTACAAGGGCCGGAAACCTGCCCCCCTCATCCGGCCCTTCGGGCCACCTTCCCACAGGGGAAGGCTGAAAAATGAGACACGCGCCCCTGGGAGGCCATTCTCCCAAGGGCGCGTCTTTGCGCTGTTCTGTAAATTGTGATTACCGGTGATACAGGTTGTTGGTCTGATACTGGGGCTCGCAGGTGAGCTGGAGGCCCAGCTTCTTATAGGTGCTCTCGTCGGGGGGCGAGAGGATGACGGAGCAGTGAGCCTGGCACCCGCTGAGGGCGGCCAGGGATTTCAGGGCGGCCTGGGCCCGCTCGTCCTGGTTGGCGGAGGCGGCCAGGGCGATCAAAATCTCGTCGCTGTGGAGGCGGGGGTTGTTGGAGCCCAGGT
This sequence comes from uncultured bacterium, assembly GCA_949288405.1. Taxonomy (GTDB): domain Bacteria; phylum Bacillota; class Clostridia; order Oscillospirales; family Oscillospiraceae; genus Lawsonibacter. The sequence continues at coordinate 2,591 of CASEKM010000064.1, forward strand.
ACTTGACCTTGACGGTCTGGATGGGCTCGATGGCGCTCTGGGCGATGAGGTGGACCCCGTGTCCCCCTACCCCGGACAGGGCCTTCAGGGCGTTGAGGAGGGCGGCGGCGGAGCAGCCCATCAGCTCGGAGGTCTTGCCGGTGACGATCTCCCCGTCGGGCAGCTGGATGGCCATGGCGGGCTCGCCGGTCTGCTCCGCTACCTGGTTGGCCACGGCGGCCACCCTGCGGATGTCCGGGGAGATGCCCGCCTGCTGCATGAGCAGCTCCAGCTTGTAGACGGCGTGCTCCGAGCCCTTGCCCTGGCGCACCTCGCACTGGGCGTCGTAGTACCGGCGGACGATCTCCTGCCGGGCGGCCTCCTGGACCGCCTGGTCGTCGTAGATGCACTTGCCCGCCATGTTCACCCCCATGTCGGTGGGGGATTTATAGGGGCAGGAGCCGGTGATCTTCTCAAACATGGCGGCCAGCACGGGGAAGACTTCCACGTCCCGGTTGTAGTTCACCGTGGTCTCCCCGTAGGCCTGGAGGTGGAAGGGGTCGATCATGTTCACGTCGTCCAGGTCGGCGGTGGCCGCCTCATAGGCCAGGTTCACCGGGTGCTTCAGAGGCAGGTTCCAGATGGGGAAGGTCTCGAACTTGGCGTAGCCGGCGGCCACCCCGTGCTTGTACTCGTGGTAGAGCTGGGAGAGGCAGGTGGCCATTTTGCCGCTGCCGGGGCCGGGGGCGGTGACCACCACCAGGGGGCGGGTGGTTTTGATGTAGTCGTTCTTGCCGAAGCCCTCGTCGGAGACGATCTTCAGAATGTTGTGGGGATAGCCGGAGATGGGGTAGTGGCGGTACACCGGCACGCCCAGGGACTCCAGCCGCTTCTGGAAGGCGTCGGCGGCCGCCTGGCCGGCGTACTGGGTGACCACCACGCTGCCTACATACAGGTCCATGGACCGGAAGGCGTCGATGAGCCGCAGCACGTCGCTGTCATAGGTGATGCCCAGATCCCCCCGGACCTTGTTCTTCTCGATGTCCGAGGCGTTGATGGCGATGATGATCTCCGCCTTGTCCTTCATCTGGGCCAGCATGCGGATCTTGCTGTCCGGCTCGAAGCCGGGCAGCACCCGGCTGGCGTGGAAGTCGTCAAACAGCTTGCCCCCGAACTCCAGGTACAGCTTGCCCCCGAACTGGGCGATGCGCTCCTGGATGTGCTGGGACTGGAGCTTCAGATATTGGCCGTTGTCAAAGCCCTGTTTGGCCATGCGCTCACTCCTTTGTTCTGGTTTTATTCTCTCGATCTTGTTTCCGGTCCCCAAGAAAGCCATGACCTGGAATTCCCGCCTCCGGCCGGGGGCGGGAATGAAAAACGGGGACGTCTGTCCAATCAACATCCTTTATTTTACGCGGCGCCGGGAGGACCGTCAAGGCTTTTGCAAGAAAAGACTTCCACGAGAGTTTTCCCAGGATTTTGTGGAAAAAGCGGGTAGTATTTCCCCGAATTCTGTGATAAGATAAAAATACTCACCTCTCAGCGGAAGCTGGGAGGTTTTTTGCGCTCCGGGGAAAAACATACCGCCCCGGGCGGGGAGGGGCGCTCCCTCCGCCCGGGGCGGGCGTCCGGCGGGGCCGGTCCGGTCAGGACAGCTCCACCAGCTTTCCGCTGTACAGGCCGGTGCCCTGGACCACGAGCTCGTCTCCGCTGCGCAGGGCCCGGCTGCCCTCCTGGGCGGGGCGGACCACATAGAAGTCGCTGCCCTCCGCCAGGATGGACACCGGCTTGAACTCCAGGCGGCCGGCCATCACGGTGTACACGCCGGTGGTGTTGGTCTCGGTGGTCTCGCCGGTCTCCTGGTCCGTCTGGGTGTCGGTCTGGATCCGCAGGGCGGCCTTGGGCACCCGCAGGCCGGTGTGGCTGTTGAAGATCAGCTCCGCCGACTGGCGGCGCAGCAGGGTGGTCTGCTCCAAAAAGCGGTCGGTGGACAGGAGCACCACGCACCGGCCCTCCTCCGCCGGGCTCACCTGGACCACCTCCATGGGGATGTCCTGGGTGAAGCCGCCGGCAAAGCGCAGGGTGACGGCGGACTGGGTCTCCAGCCGCTCCCCCTCCTCCTGGGTGACCAGGGCGGCGAAGTACCACTCCTTGGACAGGATCAGCTTGCCCGCCGCCGAGGCGTCTCCGGTGGGGGTCTGGCGCAGCAGGTCCTCCAGGCCGGCGGGGGTGAGCTGGGGGGCGGTGTCCAGACTGACCAGCAGCTCATACCCGTCCACCAGGGTGGAGAAGGTGCCCGCCTGGGGGGCGTTGATCTGGGTGACGGCGTTGTAGGTCTGGCCCTGGAGGGCGCTGTACTGGGCGGTGAGGTCGTTGAGTCGGGTGGCCAGGTCCTCCGCGGTCAGGTCGGCCCCGTAGGAGTACTCCCGGCGCAGCACGCTCCCCTTGATCTCCAGCACCTGCTCCTCCAGGGAGGCGTAGTCGTGGAGGGCGGAAGCGCCCCGCAGGGCCACCAGGGACTGAAAGATCTCCTGGTCGATCTCCGCCACGGAGCTGACGCTGCCGCTCTGCCCGATGGCGTAGCGCAGCTGGGTGATCTCCAGGGCCAGGGCGTCCTGCTGCTCCTGGGCCTGCTGGGCCTGGCCGTCCCGGTACACCAGGGCCACCGTCTGGCCGGCGCCCACCTGCTCCCCCTCGCCCCGGGTCACATCCACAATGCCCGCGCCGCCGGAGAGCACCCGCTCGGAGCGGATGATGAGGCCCTCCGCCTCCACGCTGTCGTTGAGCTCGTACTCATAGGCGTAGGTGGTGGTAAAGGGGTCCTGGAAGGTCCCCCACACATAGTAGGCCAGATAGCAGGCCAGGGCGGCCGCCAGCAGGACGATGACAAAGGTGATAAGCGGTTTGCCTTGCTTCATGGTAGGATCTCTCTTTCTTTCGGGGTCTGCGTTTGGAGGCCGCCCCGGCAAAATAAACGAGACAGGCCGGTATGTCCGTGGGGCGGCCTTTGGCCGCCCAAAAGCCTTCCCCTGAGGGAAGGTGCCCCAGTGCGCACACTGGGGCGGATGAGGGGAACGGTCCTGGTTATGCAGGCGGTCCGTTTCCCATGGGCCGCCGAGGGCGGCGGCCCCTACAGGCGGGGGCGCCGGATGCCCCGCGGGCGCAGGCCAAGAGGGAGGCCACGGGCGCGCCGGGGTCGTCGCGCCCCACAAATGGAGCCGCCTTCTACAGAGGCATTCCTGCATTTCAGAGCCGTAGGGGCGGACCTGTGTGTCCGCCCCGGTTGTGCGGACATCTGGTAATCTGGGCGCACACATAGGTGCGCCCCTACGGGCATTTCGGCAAATCACTGCAAAAACAGGGGCGGCCTTTGGTTGCCCGCAAGCCTTCCCCTTTAGGGGAAGGTGCCGAGCGTATGCGAGGCGGATGAGGGGGCCTCCCCTACTCTGTTTCCCGGGCCTCTCCGCCGGGCTGGCCCAGGGGGACGGGGCGCTCGGGGACGATGGTGGAGATGGCGTGCTTATAGACCACCTGCTGTTTCCCGTCGGTGGTGAGGATCACGGTGAAGGCGTCAAAGCCGGTGACATAGCCCCGCATTTGAAAGCCGTTCATCAGGAACATGGTGACGCTCCGGCGCTCCCGCCGGACCTGGGAGAGAAAGATCTCCTGGAGGTTGTTGACTTTCTGCATATGTAAGCACTCCTTTTTCTGTCGCCGCCGCCCGGTCCGCCGAGGGGCCGGGCGCATGGGCTGGAAGTGCCTCTATCCTACCCCAAATTCCCTTAAAAGTTCCGTCGAACGCTGTCGGGCGTTCCCAAAATTTGGATGTTCCTCCCACAGCAGCCAGTGGGTGTCCGGGCTGCGCCGGAACCAGGTGAGCTGCCGCTTGGCGTACTGGCGGGTGCGCAGCTTCACCAGCTCCAGGGCCTCCTCCCAGGACATCTCCCCGTCCAGGGCGGCGGTGAACTCCTTGTAGCCGATGGCCTGCATGGCGGTGCAGGTGCGGGGCAGACCGGAGGAGAGCAGACGGCGCACCTCCTCCTCCAGGCCGTCGGCGGCCATCTGGTCCACCCGCCGGTCGATGCGTTCCCACAGGTGGGCCCGCTCCCGGAAGTTCAGGCCGATGGTGAGGGCGTGGTACCGGGGCGGGAGCAGCTTGGTCTCCCGGTTGTGCTCCGAGATGGTCTTGCCGGTGGAGCGGTACACCTCCAGGGCCCGGACGATGCGCTTGTGGTCGTTGGGGTGGAGCCGGGCGGCGGTCTCCGGGTCCGCCTGAGCCAGCTGCTCCAGCATGGCCGCGCCCCCCCGCTCCGCCAGCTCCGCCTCCAGCTCCTTTCGCAGGGAGCTCTCCGGGGAGAAGGCGGCGAAGGTGCGCCCGGACAGAAGGGAGTCCACGTACAGCCCCGTCCCCCCCGCCACAATGGGCAGCCTGCCCCGGGAGAGGATGCCGTCCACACAGGCGGCGGCCATCTCCACATACCGGGCCACGGAGAAGTCCTCCCAGGGGTCGGCCACGTCCAGCATGTGGTGGGGGACGCCGTCCATCTCCGCCCGGGTGGGCTTGGCGGTGCCGATGTCCATGCCCCGGTAGATCTGCATGGAGTCGGCGGAGACCACCTCCCCGTTGTGCTCCTTGGCCAGCTCCACCGCCAGGCGGGTCTTGCCCGAGGCGGTGGGGCCGACGATAACGAGTATTTTTTTGGTTGGCAATGGGATCACCGCCATTGAAAGTTTTTTGGCCGGGGCCGTTTGGCGCCCCGGCGAGAGGCCCAAGGGCCGCCCCTATGAAATGAACAGGAGTGTTTGTATATCCGTAGAGACGGGTGTCCTCACCTGTTCGGGACCTTTCCACAGGTCCAGCATCTGACCGGGAACGGAATCCCCCAGTCGCCGCCTGGCGGCGGCGACAGCCCCCCTCTCCCCTCTGTCGCTTCGCGACATCGCCCCTTGACCAGGGGAGTCGGCCTTTGACAAGGGGGCCTTTGGCCGCCCATAAGCCTTCCCCTGGGGGAAGGGGCCCCAGCGCGCACGCTGGGGCGGATGCGGGGAACGGTCCTAATTACATAGGCGTTCCGTTTCCCGCGGCCCGCCGGGTCGTCGGGCCCTACGGACAACGCACCATGTAGGGCGCGAGAAGGTGAATTGCCCCGCAGGGGCAAGAGAAGCTGGCCTGGGCCACGACCTCGGCGCGCCGGCCCGAAGTGTTCCCAATTTCGCCGCCAAAGATGGGTCTTTCTTCTCACGCACCCGGCCCCGGGCGGCGAGTTTCTTTCCCAGCGATGGGAAAGAAACCAAAGGATCGCCGGGGGACGCGGCCGACGGGCACTTCGTGCCCATAGGACCGCTTTCCCC
>CASEKM010000065.1:0-7888 GCA_949288405.1 uncultured bacterium
GTGGCGGTGGAGGTGTGGACCCGGCCGCCCGACTCGGTCTCGGGCACCCGCTGGACCCGGTGGACCCCGCTCTCAAACTTCAGGCGGGAGTAGACCCCGTCCCCCTCGATGGTAAAGGAGATCTCCTTCACGCCGCCCAGCTCCGTTTCGCTGACGCTGTTGATCTCCGTTTTCCACCGCTGGGCCTCGGCGTACATGGAGTACATGCGGTACAGGGAGTGGGCGAACAGGGCGGCCTCCTCCCCTCCCACGCCGGCCCGGATCTCCATGATCACGTTCTTGCGGTCGTTGGGGTCCCTGGGGAGCAGAAGGACCTTCAGCTCCCCCTCCAGCCGCTCCAGGTCGGCCCTGGCCTGCTGGAACTCCTCCTGGGCCAGCTCCCTCATCTCCGGGTCGGAGAGGAGGGCCTCGGATTCCTCCTTCTGCTGCTGGGCCCGCAGGTACTGCCGGTAGGTCTCCACCACCGGGGAGAGCTCGGTCTGCTCCTTGTTCAGCTTGGCCACCTGGTCCGGGTCGTCATAGGTCTCCGGGGCGGCCAGGCGGGCTTCGATTTGACTGTATTTGGCCTCGATGGCCGCCAGCTTGTCCAGCATAGGCTTGTTCCTTTCCTCGGTATAGAGATTCCGCCGTCTGCGGACGGCGGGTTTCTTTCTGGATGTCCAGAAAGAAACCAAAGAGACACCAGGGCGCGGCTCAGGATGAGCGCTCCGCGCTCATATTCGCCGCCCCTGGACACCTATTACGGGGGTTACCCCTTGGGATTGGGCAGAAAATTTCCGGCGCGCAAAATCTGAGTGACAATCTAAATTCCCGCCGGGCCACTGGGCCCTGGGTGGGCAGAAATTTGCCATTGGTGCGGTTCCGCTTCCGCGCCTAGGTTTGCCGAGCCGACGGAACTGGTGCGAATCCTGGCGGGAGGCCCAAGGGCCTCCCCTACTCACCCCCGGAATGTTTTCTTGAAACCCGTAGGGGAGGGGCTGAAGGTGAATCGGCCGAAGGCCGAGAGAAGCCACCCTGGGGTGTGCCCCTCCCGCCCAGGCCCCCTTGTAAAAGGGGGCTGTCGCCGCCGTCAGGCGGTGACTGGGGGATTCCGCTTCCGCGCCTGGGTTTGCCGAGCCAACTTGCCGGAATTAAAACCTGTAGGGCGCGACGACCCCGGCGCGCCGCCTAGATCCGCCGTAGGGGCGGGTGCCCTCACCCGCCCGCCGCATCCCTGAGCCCAACTTGAGCCCTGCCCGCCGTTCTTTTCCTCACCGATCCAGCAAAAACGACTTCATCAGCGCCAGCGGCTCCCGGATGTACATTTGAATCCTGGAGGGAATGTGGGTGGTGGGGGCGGCCAGGGTGGACACCTCTCCATATCCAAACCGCTCCGCCAGCATCCGGGTCCGGGTCAGGTGGAAACCGTTGGACACCACCAGCACGTCCGCGTGCTCCACCTGGATGCCCTCAGCGGCCAGCAGCTCTCTGCTGTAAAGTAAATTTTCTTTCGTGTTGTGGGACCGGTCCTCCAGGAGGATCTGGTCCTCCGGCACGCCGCCGTCCATCAGATAGTCCGCCATGCACCGGGCCTCGGAGGCGGGCTCGTTGCTCCCCTGTCCCCCGGAGACCACCACCGTCACCTCCGGGTGCGCCTCCCAGTAGTCCAGGGCGGTGTCCAGACGGTCCTGGAGGAGGATGGAGGGCTCCCCGCCGGGCATCACCCGGCAGCCTAAGACCACCATCGCCTGGGGGTCCCCCTGGATATGGTTATAGGAGCCGTACAGCACCGCCCCGAACAGTCCGGCAAAGACCAGCAGACCCGCCGCCATCAGGGCGGCCAGGGCGGTCAGCCAGCGGGGGGCGCGCCGCCCCCGGTAGGAATAGGGCCGCATTCTCTTTTGTCTCATCAGCCGCACCTCTCCTCCGGGCTCAGCCCCGGGCCTCCTCCAGCTGGGCGGACAGGGTCTCCCAGGTACCGTACAGCTTCAAGATTTCCTCCTCCAGGGCCTCCCGCTGTTCATACAGCTCCTGGAGCTTCAGATAGTCGGCGGCGGCCTCCTGGATCTGCTGCTCCAGCTGGTCCATCTGCTCCTCCGCCTTGCCCACCGCCCGCTCGGCGGCGGCCACCTCCTTCTCCAGGTTCTTGGTGCCGCCGGGGCGCTTGGGCTTCTCCTTCTTCTCCTTGGGCTCCGGGGCCTTCTCCGCCGGCGCCTGGGCGTCGGAGGCGGACTTGCCCGCCGCCCCCCGGGCCTTGGCGGCCAGGTAGTCCTGGTAGCCCCCCCGGAAGTCGGTGATCTGCCCGTTCTCCAGCATCCAGATACGGCTGGCAAAGCGCTCAATAAAATAGCGGTCGTGGGAGACGAACAGCAGGTTGCCCTCGTACTCCTCCACGGCCTCCTCGATCCACTCCCGGCTCTGGATGTCCAGGTGGTTGGTGGGCTCGTCCAAAATCAGCAGGTTGATCTTCTCGTCCATGAGCATGCACAGCCGCAGGCGGCTCTGCTCCCCGCCGGACAGGGCGGAGACGGGCTTGAACACGTCCTCCCCCCGGAACTTGAAAGCGGCCAGCCGGTTCCGGGCGGTCTGGGCGGTGCAGTCCTGGTCATAGATCAGGGTGTCCACCAGATTCCGCTCCGGGTGGTCGAAGTGGACGTGCTGGGGCAGGTAGCCGGTCCTCACCGTGGGGCCCATGCGGATCTTGCCGCTGTCCGGCTCCTCCTCCCCCAGGATCAGCTTCAGGAGGGTGGTCTTGCCGCTGCCGTTGTCCCCCAGCAGGCCGATGCGCTCACCCCCCTCCACCTCCAACCCCAGGTTGGCAAAGAGGGTGCGCTCCCCGAAGGACTTGGTCAGGCCCTTGATGGTGAGCACCTCGTCCCCCCGGAACTCCCGCTCGCCGAAGCGCACCTCCATCTTCCGCTCCTTTTTGGGGCGGTCGGTGACCCGCATGCGCTCGATGCGTTTCTCCATGGACTTCACCCGCTTGAAGGTCTTGTCCATGCCGGAGTAGGCCCAAATGCGCATCTGGGCAGCGGCCTTCTCCAACTGCTCGATCTTGGCCTGCTCCTTCTCGTACTGGCGCAGCTTCTCCTCGTACCGGCGCTCCTTCTCCACGGCGTAAAAGCTGTAGTTCCCCTCGTAGAACTCCGCCCTGCCCTCCTGGATCTCCACGATCCGGTCCACCACCTGGTCCAGGAAGTACCGGTCGTGGGAGACGGTGAGCACCGTCCCCTTGAACTTCTCCAGGTACTCCTCCAGCCACTCGGTGGCCCGCAGGTCCAGGTGGTTGGTGGGCTCGTCCAGCAGCAGGATGTCCGTGTCCTCCAAAATGAGCCGGGCCAGGTTCACCCGGGTCTTCTCTCCCCCGGAGAGCTTGTCAAAGAGCTGCTCCCGCATGGACTGGGGGATGGACAGGCCGTTGCACACCTTGTTGGTGCGGGTGTCCGTCTCATAGCCCCCGGCGGCCTCATAGGCGGCGGTGAGCCTGTCGTACCTTGACAGGAGGGCGGGGTCGCTCCCCTCCCCCATCTGCTCTGTCAGGGCGGCCATCTCCTCCTCCATCTTCCGCAGGGGGGCAAAGGCGGTGGCCAGCACGTCCTCCACGGTGTACCCCGCCGGGTAGACGGGGATCTGGGAGATGAGGCCCATGCGCTTGCCCGGCGCAATGACCACATCCCCCTCGTCGTAGTCCAGTACCCCCGTGAGGATGCGCAACAGGGTGGTCTTGCCGCAGCCGTTGGGGCCCAGCAGGCCCACCCGCTCCCCGGTGTCCACCTGGAAGGTGAGTCCGTCTAAAATTTTATGTCCAACCTCAAACTCCTTCACCAGGTTGGAAACTGAAATGTCGATCATAGTGTCCTCGTCGCGTTATTTCTCAGCAATATCCATAGTAGTCCGCCCAGTAGAAGGGACCAACCTCTGTCACAATCCAATTCTCCATGGGCTCCAGCGTCACATGGCCCAATGGGACCGGGTCCTCAAAGTGATAAATCGTCGTGTTGGGCGGATTGTCAAACCACTTCAAAAAAGCGTCCTCCGGCACGGCCTCCCGCACCTGCATGGTAACCGCAATGATCGGGTGTCCCGCCCGCAGCATCACCAGCCGCAGCGCCCCCATAGGGGTGAGAAAGAGATAGCCCATCAGCAGAATGCCGCAGATCAGAGCAGTCAGCTTGACCGCTGTTTTCCATGTCCATGCTCTCATGCCCGGTCTCCTTCTTTGTAAAAGGCCCTGTTATCCCTCCGGCGTCAGCTCCACCAGCTTGGCGGTCAGGTCCTCCAGCTTCATGCCCCGGGAGGCCTTCACCAGGATGGTGCTGTCCGGCTTGACGATCTCCGGCAGGATCTTCTCCGCCTCATCCTTGGTGCGGCAGTAGAAGACCCGCTCCACGCCGGACTTTTCGGCCCCCTGGGCGATGTGCTTGGCCTCGTCCCCCACCGCCACCAGGCAGTGGATCCCCTGCTTGCCCAGGTACTCCCCCACCTCCATGTGGAGGGCGGGCGAATAGGGGCCCAGCTCGAACATGTCCCCCAGCACCGCCGCCTTCCAGGCGCTGTGGCTGTCGGAGAGCACCTGGATGGCCGCCCGCATGGACTGGGGATTGGCATTGTAGGTGTCGTCCAGGATGGTGATGTTCTCCCCCCGCTGGACCAGATTCATGCGCATGCGGGTGGGGACAAAGCGGGCCAGGCCCCGCTGGATCTCGTCCGGGGTGAGACCCAGCCACTCCCCCACCGCCGCGGCGATGAGGGTGGGGTAGATCATGTGCTCCCCCAGGGCGGGGATCTTCACCTCCCGGTCCATGCGGGGGGTGGTCAGGTGGCAGTGGATGTGGCTCACCCCGTCCCCGCCGGTGACCTGGGAGCGGTACTCCGCCCCCTCCGCCTTGCCGCAGAACACCGTATCCACCGGGGTCCTTCCCCGGAGGGTGGCAAGCAGGGCGTCGTCGGCGTTCAGGATCAGCAGGCCGCCTGTCCGGATATGGGGGATCAACTCGCACTTGGCCCGGAAGATGTTCTCCCGGCTGCCCAGCTTCTCGATGTGGGCGTCCCCGATGTTGGTGATGACCCCGATGTCCGGCTGGACGATGCCGCTGAGATAGTCGATCTCCCCAAACTTGTCCATCCCCATCTCCAGCACGGCGGCCTGATAGGAGGCGTCCAGCCGCAGCAGGGTGAGGGGCAGGCCGATGTTGTTGTTGAAGTTGCCCTCGGTCTTCAGGACCTTGTACTTCACCCCCAGCACGGCGGCGATCATGTCCTTGGCGGTGGTCTTGCCCACGCTGCCGGTCACGCCGATGCAGGGGATCTGGAAGCGGTCCTTGTACCAGCGGGCCAGGTCCCCCAGGGCCTTCTCCGTGTCCGCCACCTGGATATAGAAGCGGTCCTCCCGGCGCTCCGGCCAGGGCCGGGCGGTGAGGCAGCCGGCCGCCCCCGCCTCCAGGGCGGCGTCCAAATAGGCGTGGCCGTCAAAGCGCTCCCCCACCAGGGGGATGAACAGGGAGCCGGGGTGGATGTCCCGGCTGTCGGTGTCCACCTGGCTCACGGTCCGGCTCAAGTCCGCCTGACCCAGCAGGGTCCCGCCCACCGCCTCCAGCAGTTCCTGAATCGTAATGGCTTCCATGTGCCCTTACGCTCCTTCCTTCCGGGCCTTGAGAGAGGCCTTCACAATGGTCTCGCACAGCTCCCCGTAGGAGATGCCCACGGCGGCGGCCTCCTGGGGCACCAGGCTGGTGGGGGTCATGCCGGGGAGGGTGTTGATCTCCAGGAAGTAGGGGGTGCCGTCCTCGGGGACGATGAAGTCCGCCCGGGCGTACACGGACAGGCCGATGGCCTGGAAGACGGTCTGAGCCGCCTCCCCCACCTTCTTCTCCCACTCGGGGGGGATCTCCGCCGGGCACACCTCCTTGGCGGCGCCGGGCTGGTACTTGTTCTCATAGTCGTAAAATTCCGCCTGGGGAATGATCTCGATGGAGGGCAGGGCCTTCCCGTCCAGCACCGCCACCTGGATCTCCCGGCCCTTGATATACTGCTCCAGCACCGTGCGGCCTCCCAGGCGGATGCTCTCCTCCAGGCCCCTCCGCAGGGTCTCCCGGTCGTGGGCGATGGTCACGCCGATGGAGGAGCCGTTGGCGATGGGCTTCACCACCGCGGGCAGGGGGGTCTTCTCCGCCAGCTCCTCCAGGTTCTCCTCCGTGACGGTGACCGTCTCCCACCGGGGGGTGGTCACCAGGCCGGCCACCAGACGCTTGGTCATGTCCTTGTCCATGGCGATGGCGGAGCCCAGGCAGCCGGAGCCGGTGTAGGGCACCCCCAGCAGGTCCAGGGCCGCCTGGACGCGGCCGTCCTCGCCGCAGGCGCCGTGGAGGGCCAGGAACACCACGTCCGCCCCGGCGCACAGCTCCAGCACCCCGGGTCCGATGGAGGAGGGGCTCTGGTCCTTCCGGCTCCGCCGCACCTGGTCCAAATCGGGGGCCTGGGGGCTCACCTTCTTCAGCTCCTGGGGCACGGGGGCCTCATAGGGGTCCTCCGCCGGGCTGCGGCCCTCCAGGCCGAAAAACAGGTCCACCAGGGCCGCCTGGTGCCCCCGCGCCCGTAAAGCCTCACACACCATGGCCCCGGAGGACAGGGACACGTTCCGCTCCGGGCTCAGGCCTCCGGCCAGCACAACGATCTTCATACTATCAACCACCTTGCACCTTTTTACTTGGTTTTCGGGATGGAAAATCCTTCTTCTCACAGTTTACACGCTGACCATGTATTTTATCACATCCCGCCGGAATACTCAAGACGACGGGGGCATTTTAGCGCCCTTTTTCCCTGAAACGCGCCGGGCGCGAAAAGGCGCCGGCGGAGCGGGTCTCCCCCTCCGCCGGCGCAAATGCTGTGCCTCATTACTTGGTTCCGAAAATCCGGTCGCCCGCGTCCCCCAGGCCGGGGACGATATAGCCGTGGTCGTTGAGCTTCTCGTCCACCCCGGCCACGTAGATGTCCACGTCCGGGTGGGCCTCCCGCACGGCCTTGATGCCCTCGGGGGCGGCCAGGATGTTCATCAGCTTGATGTGCTTGCAGCCGTAGTTCTTCATAAAGTGGATGGCCGCCACGGCGGAGCCGCCGGTGGCCAGCATGGGGTCCAGGACGATCACGTCCCGCTCGGCGATGTCGCCGGGCATCTTGCAGTAGTACTCCACCGGGGCCAGGGTCTCCGGGTCCCGGTACAGGCCGATGTGGCCCACCTTGGCGGAGGGGATCAGGTTCAGGATACCGTCCACCATGCCCAGGCCCGCCCGGAGGACGGGGACGATGGCCAGCTTCTTCCCCGCCAGCACCCGGAAGGTGCCGGTGGCCACGGGGGTCTTGATCTCCACCTCTTCGGTGGGCAGGTCCCGGGTGGCCTCATAGCACTCCAGGGTGGCCACTTCCGCCACGATCTCCCGGAACTCCTTCACCCCGGTGCGCTCGTCCCGGAGGATGCTCAGCTTGTGCTGCAGCAGCGGGTGGTCCAACACATGTACTTTGCTGTCGTTCTCAAACATAACCGTTAACCCCTTTGCATTTCATCATTTTCGCGGCCGCGCCGCTCCCGTTCCAGCCGCTCCCGCTCCGCCTGGGACAGGCGGTGATAGACGGGGACCAGGTCCTGTCCCTTCACCAGCCCTCCGGCCCGAACCAGCTCCACCGCCGCCCGGGCCACGCCCCAGGCGCTCTGGAGCCGCAGGGCCTCGGGAGCCAGCTCCAGCTGGGAAACGCTCTCTCGAAGGGTATTATAACACAGCTTGGCCCCGTCTCCAACGACAATTTTCCGTTTTTGGATTTTTTTCAGCTCCTCCCCCAGCTCCTCCAGGGAGATGGCCCGGTCGGGGGTCAGCCGCTCCAGCCCCTCCCCGTCCGTCTGGAACAGGGCGTTGTA
>CASEKM010000065.1:7899-13242 GCA_949288405.1 uncultured bacterium
ATCACCGCGTCCTCATAGAAGGCCAGGGGCCAGGCCATGGACTCCAGGGTGGAGCAGGGGGCGCAGTCCTTGTCCGCCCCCCAGGATAGCCCCTTGGCGGTGGCCACCCCGATGCGCAGGCCGGTGAAGGACCCCGGCCCCGCCGCCACAGCGATCACGTCCACCTCCTCCAGAGAGGCGCCGCAGTTCTTCAGCAGGTCGTGTGCCATGGGCAGCAGGGTGCGGCTGTGGGTCAGGCCGCTGTTCTGAAAGTTCTGGGCGATCAGGCCCTCCTCCCCCCACAGGGCGGCAGAACAGGCGGACGCAGAGGACTCTAAGGCTAATATCTTCATGGCTCTACTCCTTCTCTCCGGGGGCGGCACAGCTGCGCCGGTCCCGGAAGCTCTCCTAAACCTCTTGCGGCATCTCCAGGGTAAAGCGTCCCAGCTTTCCGCCCCGGAATTCGTCCAGCAGCACTCTGGCCATCCGCTCCGTGTCAAACTCCCCGCCGGAGATGCGCATGCCCCGCTTCTGGGCGGCCAGCTCCAGCAGCCGGTAGCCGTAGGCCACCGTCTCCTCCCCCTCCTCCCGGGCGGGGATCTCCGTCAGCTTATAGGCCTGGAGGGAGGCGGGGTAGCGCTCCCCCAGAAAGGCCATCAGGTGACAGCCCAGGGTCTCCACATCCATGATCTCGTCCTTCACCGCCCCGGTGAATGCCAGGTGGAGGCCGGTCTGCACGTCCTCAAATTTGGGCCACAGGATGCCCGGGGTGTCCAGCAGCTCCAGCCCCCGGTCCACGGTGACCCACTGCTTGCCCCGGGTGACGCCGGGGCGGTCGCTGGCCTTGGCGGACTTGCGCCGGGCCACCTTGTTGATGAAGGTGGACTTGCCCACGTTGGGCACCCCCACCACCATGGCCCGCACCGGGCGGCCGACGAGCCCCTTCTCCTGCCAGCGGGCGATCTGCTCCCTCAGGACGCCCCGGACCACATTGGCGAACTGCCCCACGCCGGAGCCGGTCTTGGCGTCGGTCTCCAGCACGGACCAGCCCTGTCCCCGAAACAGGGCCCCCCAGGCCTTGTTCCCCGCCGGGTCCGCCTGATCCGCCCGGTTGAGCACCACCAGCCGGGGCTTCCCCGCGGTGATGGCGTCGATGTCCGGGTTGCGGCTGGACACGGGGATGCGGGCGTCGATGATCTCCACCACGATGTCCACGTTTTTCAAATCGGCCTCGATCTGCCGCCGGGTCTTGGTCATGTGCCCCGGATACCACTGAATATTCACGCGCGGCCTCCTCTCCGGCGCATCCTGCGCCGCGGTCAGTTTAGGTGCGAAAAAGGAGCGGCCGAAGCCGCTCCTTTTTTGCTCTGGATCAGAGGGCCTCCTTGATCTTGGCGGCCTTGCCCACGCGGTTGCGCAGGTAATACAGCTTGGCGCGGCGGACCTTGCCGTGACGCACCAGCTCCACCTTCTCGATGGAGGGGGCATGGAGGGGGAACACCTTCTCCACGCCGACGCCGTAGGAGACGCGGCGCACGGTGAAGGACTCCTCGATACCGCCGTGCTTCTTGGCAATGACGGTGCCCTCGAACACCTGGATACGCTCCCGGTTGCCTTCCTTGACCTTCAGGTGTACCCGAACGGTATCGCCCACCTGAACCACAGGGGGCTCTTCCTTCATATACTTGTCGCTAAAAGCCTTCATCAGATCCATTGTCATTTCCTCCTGTTGTAGAGGCGTTCTTGCGCACCCTTCTGCCGCGCCCTCTCCGGCGCGGCGGCCGCAGAGGACCGCCCGTTATTCAGACTAAGGTATGTTATCACAGATCCCGTGAAATTGCAAGCACTTTTTTCGTCCGTCCCCGGCGCGTTCCCGGGGCGGGACCGGGGGGCAGGCACCCCTCCCCCGCCCGGGTCATAGGATGGGAAAAAACCAGGAGGTAAGCCCTATGCCCATCATCTATCTCTCCCCCTCCACCCAGGAGGGCAACTACTATGTGAACGGCGGCACCGAGGAGCAGTACATGAACCTGCTGGCGGACAAAATGGTCCCCTATCTGGACGCCTCCGGCATCCGCTATGTGCGCAACACCCCGGACATGACCGCCGCCTCCTCCATCGCGGCCTCCAACGCCGGGAACTACGACCTGCATCTGGCCCTCCACTCCAACGCCGCCCCGGAGGGGCGATACGGACAGGTGCGGGGGGTCCTGGTCTTCTACTACCCGGGCAGTCAGCCCGGCCAGCGGGCCTCCACCATCATCGCCAACAATTTAAAGGCGGTCTACCCCCTGCCCAGCCTGGTGCAGACCCGGGCCACCACCGCCATCGGGGAGGTGCGCCGGGTGCGGGCCCCCTCCGCCTTTCTGGAGCTGGGCTACCACGACAATCCAGAGGACGCCGCCTGGATCAAGTCCAGCCTGGACGCGGTGGCCCGGAACCTGGTGCTCTCCCTCACCGACTTCTTCGACATCCCCTTCCTGGCCCCGGAGGCCAGCCGCTCCGGCCGGGTGGACGTGGACTGGGGGGTGCTGAACATCCGCTCCCGCCCCGACCTGAACGCCGCCATCCTGGCCCAGGCCCCGGACGGCGCCCCCCTCACCATCCTCAACGGCTCCGGCGGCTGGTACCTGGTGAACTACAAGGGGACCATCGGGTACGCCAAGGACGACTTCGTCACCCTCAACGGCTGAGGTCCTCCGCCATGGACATCCATGTGGTACAGCCGGGGGACACCCTGTACGGCCTGGCCCGGCGGTACGGCGTCCCCCTGGACCGGCTCCTGTGGGATAACCAGCTCCAGGACCCCTCACAGCTGGCGGTGGGGCAGGCGCTGGTGGTCCGGTATCCCGAAGAAACCCTCACCCTCCGCCCGGGGGAGACGCTCCGGGAGGCCGCCCGCAGGGGCGGTCTCTCCCTGCGGCAGCTGCTGCGGAACAACCCCCAGCTGGCGGACGGCGCCGCGGCCGGGCAGACGCTGGTCCTCTCCTTTCAACAGGAGAAGCTGGGCGTTTTGTCCGTGAGCGGCGATGCCTACCCGGACATCGCCCCCGCCCTTCTGGAGCGCACCCTCCCCTTTCTCACCGCCCTCTCCCCCTTCGCCTGCACCTACGACGCCGGGGGCGTCCTGTCTCCCCCGGCAGACTGGGGCATGGCCGGGCGGGCCAAGGCCATGGGGGTGCGGCCCCTGCTTCTGCTGGCCAATCTCCTCCCGGACGGGAGCTTCTCCCCGGAGCTGGCCCACACCCTGCTCACCGACGGGGCGGTCCAGGGCCAGCTGCTCGCCTCCCTCCTGGCGCTCTACCGCCGGGAGGGCTTCGGGGGCGTGGACCTGGACCTGGAGTACGTCCCCGGGGAGGACGCCGCCGCCTACGCCCGGTTCGTCTCCCGCCTGCGGGAGCGGATCGCCCCTCTGGGCGGGACGGTGACGGTGGACCTGGCCCCCAAGACCTCGGCGGACCAGCCGGGGGCCCTGTACGAGGGCCACGACTACCGCCTCCTGGGCCAGGCGGCGGACTTTGTATTTTTGATGACCTATGAGTGGGGGCATACCTACGGCCCGCCCATGGCGGTGGCCCCCCTGAGGAACGTGCGCCTGGCGGCGGAGTACGCCGGGCGGGAGATCCCGCCCCAGAAGATCTGGCTGGGCATCCCCAACTACGGCTACGACTGGCCCCTCCCCTACCGGCAGGGGAGCCGGGCCCGCTCCCTGTCCAACCCGGAGGCGGTCCGCCTGGCCTATGAGACCCGGACCGCCATCCGCTTCGACCAGGCCGCCCAGTCCCCCTGGTTCCGCTATGGGGACGGGGAGGGCCGGGAGCACGAGGTCTGGTTCGAGGACCCCCGGAGCATCCGCGCCAAGCTGGACCTGGCCCGGGAGCTGGGCTTCCGGGGGGTGAGCTACTGGAATCTGATGCGTCCCTTCCCCCAGAACTGGGCGGTGCTCAACGCCCTGTATCAGATCCGGGAGGCGGACGCCCCCTGACCCCTACCGCCGGGGCGGACCTCCCCCGCCCCCGGCGGGCGCCGGAGCCGGAATTTCGGAAAACTTTTGAGAAACTGTGGCAAAGGGCGGTCAGATGCGATATAATAAGCTGAAACATGTGGGGAGAGGCCCGGCCTCTCTCTGAAAAACAAGAGAAAAGGACGATGCAAGATGCCGACCAATACCTATGAGAGCCCCCTGTCCTCCCGCTATGCCAGCGACGATATGCTGTACCTGTTCTCCGCCGACAAGAAGTTCACCACCTGGCGGAAGCTGTGGGTGGCCCTGGCCCGGGCGGAGATGGAGCTGGGCCTGCCCGTCACCCAGGAGCAGGTGGACGAGCTGGAGGCCCACATCAACGACATTGACTACCAGCGGGCCGCGGAGTGGGAGAAGAAGCTCCGCCACGACGTGATGGCCCACGTCCACACCTACGGGGAGCTGTGCCCCAAGGCCATGCCCATCATCCACCTGGGGGCCACCAGCTGCTACGTGGGGGACAACACCGACATCATCCTCATGCGGGAGGGGCTGGTGCTGGTCCGCAACAAGCTGGTGCAGGTGCTCGCCGCCCTGGCCAAGTTCGCCGAAGACTATAAGGCCCTGCCCACCCTGGGCTTCACCCACTTCCAGGCCGCCCAGCTGGTCACCGTGGGCAAGCGGGCCGCCCTGTGGATGAACGACCTGCTGCTGGACCTGGAGGAGGTGGAGCACCGCATCTCCACCCTGAAGCTGCTGGGCTCCAAGGGGACCACCGGCACCCAGGCCTCCTTCCTGGAGCTGTTTCACGGCGACCACGAGAAGGTGAAGGAGCTGGAGCGGAAGATCGCCAAGGAGATGGGCTTTGACGCGGTGGTCCCGGTGAGCGGCCAGACCTACTCCCGGAAGATGGACTACAGCGTCCTGTCCGTCCTGTCCGGCATCGCCCAGTCCGCCAGCAAGTTTGCCACCGACATGCGCCTGCTGTGCCACCTGAAGGAGGTGGAGGAGCCCTTTGAGAAGAACCAGATCGGCTCCTCCGCCATGCCCTATCCGCCATGCCCTACAAGCGCAACCCCATGCGGTGTGAGCGCATCTGCTCCCTGGCCCGGTATGTGATCGCGGACGGGTGCAACCCCGCCGTCACCGCCGCCACCCAGTGGTTCGAGCGCACCCTGGACGACTCCGCCAACAAGCGCATCTCCGTCCCCGAGGCGTTTTTGGCGGTGGACGCCATCCTGAATATCTACCGCAACGTGGCCTCCGGCCTGGTGGTCCACCCCAAGGTCATCGAGAAGCATGTGCTGGAGGAGCTGCCCTTCATGGCCAGCGAGAACATCATGATGGACGCGGTGGTCCGGGGCGGCGACCGGCAGGAGCTCCACGAGCGCATCCGCGTC
>CASEKM010000066.1 GCA_949288405.1 uncultured bacterium
AATCGAATGCCCTGAACGCCTTGCTGCACAAGGCGTTCAGCGAGTGCAGCGAGGACTTTCCCGCCGCTGCGCGGCGGGAAAGTAACGGCATTTTTGCAGGCTGTCAAAAAAGTCCTTGGACTTTTTCGACAGCCTGACAGGACGGCAATCTGCCGTCCTGTTTTTTATTTTCCGTTGGCCCGCCGCTCCAGCTCCCGGAGGAGCTGGCTCTGCACCGGCAGGCGCAGCCGCCTGGGGTAGGCCCTGGCATACCAGGCCGCCAGCTCCCGGGCCGTCTCCGGCGCCAGAAAGGGGACCAGGGGGCGGATGTGCCCCTGGACCGCCTCCCGCATGGGCTGGGTGAGGCTGTGATACTCCTCCTCCAAGTAGAGGGTCATCAGATACCGGGCCGCCTCCTCCGCCGCCTCCGGGGAGAGGCCCTCCCGGGCCATCTGGCCCACCGCCTCCCCCACGGACTCGTAGAAGTCCATGTGGCTGGGGTCCCGCTTGGGGTCCCGGCCGAAGCCCAACAGCCCATCCCCGGGCCGCAGCTTGGCGGCCATCTTCCGCACCGCCCGGTCATATTCCTCCATGCAACCCCGCAGGGTGTTGGTCACCGCTCCCTCCACAGCTCATTCCTCCTGATCTGATGTCGTCCCGGGCAGGCGCCAGGGCACGTCCTGAAACCGCTCGCCGCACACCATCCCCTCCACGGTGCCCGCGGTCACGTCCAGCAGATGGGCCAGATAGTCCTCCGCCCGCTCCTCCGGCAGCAGCACGGTGAGGGCGATGTCGGAGCCGTAGTCCGCCTCGGCCACCACGCCGCCGAAGGCCTCGGTCTCCAGCTTCACCCGCTCGTACTGGGCATAGGAGCAGGGCAGCAGGATCTCCACCCACCGGCGGACCACGGAGATGCCCGCCGCGTCCAGGGCGTCCTTGGCGCTCTTGGCGTAGGCCCGCACCAGGCCGCCGGCCCCCAGCAAAATGCCCCCGAAGTACCGGGTGACCACGCACACCACGTTCACCACGCCCTCCCGCTGGAACACGTTGAGCATGGGCTGACCCGCCGTCCCCTGGGGCTCTCCGTCGTCGGAGTACCGCATCGGGCCGTCCTTCACCAGATAGCACCAGCAGTTGTGCCGGGCGTCGTAGTGCTTCTTTTTCGTCTCCTCGATGCGGGCGCGGGCCTCCTCCTCGCTGTCCACCCGCCACACGTGGCCGATGAAGCGGGAGCGCTTCTCCACAAATTCCGTCTCGCTGGACTGGGTGGGGATGTAATACTCTGTCATGGGGTCACCTCACTCGTGGGTTTTCGGCCTCCAGGGGCCCCGGACGGGCCTACCCGCGTCCCTTCTCCCCCACCGATTTGGTTACGATCACGTCCGCCTCGTACCCCAGCAGATGGGAGATCACCACCGTCCCGGCCTCCACCGGGGCGGTGAGCACGCAGCCCTTGATGGCCTCCATAGCGGCAAAGATCTCTCTCTTGGGAATGGGGGCGGTGAGGCGCACGCTGGCCAGAGGGAGCTCGCCCCCCTTCACCGGCACCGAAGTGGCGATGGTCCGCCGGGGGTCGGTGAGCTCCTGCTCCACGTAGGCCGTCCCCCGGGGACAGGCCGCCCCCTGGACCGAGCGGACGGCATAGGTGCCGTCCCCTCTGGCCTCCGCCTCTGCTGTAATAGTACACCCATTGGGGCACACAATGCAAGTAAACTCCTTCACCATTCCGCACACACCTCCAGATCGCCCTGCCGGTCCAGCCGGTCCGCCGGGATTTCCAGCCAGATCATCTCGGCGGGGAGGGCCTTTTTCATGGGCTTTCGGACCACCTCCCGGCCGTTCTGCCGTACCACGATGCTCCCGTCCCGGAAGGGGGTGCGCACCCGAAGGGACAGGCGCACGTCCTCTGTCCCGCTGATTTTCTGCGGGATCGTGTGGCCCACGCCGTTCCCGGCCTGAACATCCAGAGGACACGGAGACAATGTCCCCTCCCGCACATAGCGGGCGGTCCAGTCCGCCAGCCGCTCCGCCTCCAGAGAGACGAAGTCCACCAGGTCGTGGACGTGGAGCACATTGCCGGCGGCAAAGATCCCCTCCACGCTGGTCTGGCAGTGCTCATCCACCATCGCGCCCCGGGTGCGGCTGTCCAGCGCCACCCCGGCCTCCTGGGACAGTTCATTTTCCGGCAGGAGCCCCACCGACAAAATCAGGGTGTCGCAGGGGTACTCCCGCTCTGTGCCGGGGATGGGGGTCCCCTTCTCGTCCACCTGGGAGACGGTGACCCCCGTCAGACGGCTGCCCCCGTGGATGTCGGTGACCGTGTGGCTCAGATACAGGGGGATGCCGTAGTCCTCCAGGCACTGCTGGATGTTTCGGGGCAGGCCGCTGGGGTAGGGCTGCACCTCAAACACCCCGTGGACATGGGCTCCCTCCAGGGTGAGCCGCCGGGCCATGATCATGCCGATGTCCCCGGAGCCCAGGATGACCACCTCTTTGGCGGGCATGCGGTTATAGAGGTTGATGTAGGCCTGGGCCACGCCGGCGGTGAACACCCCCGCCGGCCGCTCGCCGGGGATGCCCAGGGCTCCCCGGGTGCGCTCCCGGCAGCCCATGGACAGCACCACCGCCTTGGCCTTCCACCGGCGCAGGCCCGCCCGGGTAGCGGCGGTGACCACCTTGTCCGGGGTGATCTCCACCACCGAGGCGTTGGTGATGCACCGGACCCCCAGCTCCTCCGCCTCCCGGATGAAGCGCTGGGCGTACTCCGGCCCGCTGAGGGTGGTTTGAAACCGGGTGAGGCCGAAGCCGTCGTGGATGCACTGGCGCAGAATGCCCCCCAGCTGCTTCTCCCGCTCCAGCACCACCACGTGGGTGATCCCTTTCTTGTGGAGCTCCACCGCGGCGGCCAGGCCGGCGGGGCCGCCGCCCACCACCACTACGTCCACATGCTCCTGGACCGGCTCCTGCACAATATTTGTCTCCATCACTCCGCCTCCTCCCGCACTTTTCCGTAAAACATCTGGGAGCCCTCCCGGGCGTAGAGGATCTCGGCCGCCCCCTTGCCCAGCTCCTCCTCCAGCATCCGGGCCAGCCGCATCTGGCAGTAGCCCCCCTGGCACCGGCCCATCATGGACCGGGTGCGGTACTTGATGCCCACCATGGTGCTCACCCCCAGAGGGTTGTGGATGGCCTGGAGCAGCTCCGCCCGGGTGACCTTCTCGCACCGGCACACCAGCTCCCCGTAGTCCGGGTTCTCCCGGATGGCCGCCTCCCGCTCCGCCTGGGACATGTCCGCGAAGCGGCGGATGCCCTTCCGCACCGGGTCAAAGTCCGGGTTGGGCTCCAGCTTCTCCCGCTCCCCCATCAGGGCGATAGCGTACCGGGCGATGGGCACGCAGGCGGTGAGGCCGGGGGACTCGATGCCCACCAGATTGATGGCGTTGGGGGCCAGGTCGTCCCGGATCTCGATTTTGAAGTCCTGAATCACCCCATTCTCATCCACCCATTTGGGCAGGATGCCGGAGTAGTTACGGATGCAGTCCCCCTTGTGGATGTGGGGCCAGAGCTGAGAGGCGCTCTGGGCCAGGTAGTCCATGTTCTTCCGGGGCACGCCGTAGTATGTAAAGTTGTCTGTGAGCTCCGCGTTGGGGCCCACAATCACGTTTCCGTCCACCGTGTTGGTCACATGGATGCCCATATAGGTGTTGCTGGGCACCGGGTACACGGGCATGGGCAGCAGATGGCCCACCCGCTTGTCCAGGATGATGTAGTCCCCCTTGGACCCCACCACGTGGTAGCCGCGGATGCCCAGCAGCTCCGAAATTGCCCCACAGCCCAGTCCGGCGCTGTTCACCACCCAGCGGGACGCAAACTCCCCTCTGGCGGTGGAGACACGCCAGTTCCCGTCCCCGTCCCGGCGCAGGCCGGTGACCTCACAGCCGAAGTGGTAGTCCACCCCGTTGTGGTGGGCGTTCTCCGCCAAGGCGATGGTCAGGCCGAAGGGGTCCACAATGCCGCTGTTGGGGGAGAACATGGCAAACTTCCCCACCACCGCCGGCACCAGCTGGTGAAGCTCCACCTCGTCCACCAGACGCAGGCCCTGCACTCCGTTGGCCTCCCCCTGGGCAATGGTGCGCCGCAGGTTCTCCAGGTCCTCCTCCGTGTTGCCCACCAGCACCTTGCCGCAGCGCTGGAAGGTCACGTCCAGCTCCCGGGTCAGCTGTCCCATGAGTTGGTTGCCCTCCACGCACAGCCTGGCCTTCAAAGAGCCGGTGTCGTAGGCGAAACCCCCGTGGACCACCCCGGAGTTGCGCCCGCTGGTCTCATAGCACACGTCCAGATTTTTCTCCAGTACGCCGATTTTCAGGCGGTACCGGCTCATTTCCCGGGCAATGGCGCTGCCCACCACACCGCCGCCGATGATCAGCACATCATAAAGCTGCTCCATATCCACCCTCCTAAGCTTTCAAATTCATCCTATGAATTCAAACCATATATACCACGCTGTTCCCGCATTGTCAAGGAAAATGGGAGGAACTTTTGTAAAATTCATCCCATAAATTTTTTCTGCTTCCGTCACCCGTAGCGGTAGCGCTTTTTGTTGTAGAGCAGGTGGTAGAGCATCTCCTCCTGGGCGTCTGCCGCCCGGCCCTCCCGGATGGCCTCATAGACGGCCCGGTGGGAGGCCAGGGTCTGGACGTACTCCGGCTCCGCCACCGTCCGGGCAAAGATCCGCACCCCCTCGGTGATCACCGGGATCAGGTTGGACACTACGGCGTTGTGGCTGCACACTGCAATCTGCACGTGGAACTGGGAGTCCAGCTGAGCGTACTCCTCCCGGCGGGCAATGCGCTCCTCGATCTTCTCCAGCAGGGCCCGCAGCCGCTCCAGGTCCTCCTCCCCCCGGTTCTGGGCGGCCAGGGCGGCGATGGGGGGCTCCAGCATCACCCGGATCTGGAGCAGGTCCCGGGTGAGCTTCTCCGGGTCCTCCATCATGGTAAAGCCCAGGGGGTCGTCCGCCACCCCGTTTTTCTCCGAGATAAAGGTGCCCGCCCCCTGGCGGACGGTCACCACGTTTCGGGAGGCCAAACTCCGCAGGGCCTCCCGCACGGTGTTCCGCCCCACCCCCAGATGCTGAACCAGCTCCGTCTCGGTGGGCAGCTTGTCCCCCGGGCCGTACCCCTCCCGCTGGATCATCTCCAATAGCCGCTGGGTGGTCTGTTCCACCAGAGTCTGTTTTTCCATAGGGCGCCTCCCGCTTCCGGCCGCCCGGCGGCCGCATTCTTTTTTCCACTTTACCACAGGCGGCCGTCCTTTGTCCACGCCTCTTTTTCCCGCTCCGGCCGGCTCATACCCGCCGCTGGAAATCATTTGCCCTTGCGCCCCGCCGAAAAACCGGTATACTCTTCTGTGTATATTTCCTACTCTATCAATATGTTTTAGGAGCTTGATACCATGATACGATCCCACCCGATCCGGCGCGCGCTTGCCCTGGGGGGCGCCCTCTTGACCGCCGCCGCCCTGCTGACCCCCGGAGCGGCCGCCCGGCGGTTCAGCATGTCCTACGTCTACTTCGGCGATCCCTCGGCCTACATAGAGCGGGTGGAGCGCACCCGGGAGAGCCTGGACGAGATCTCCCCCAACTACTTCAACTTAAATTCTGACGGCACCCTGAAGTTCACCGGCGGCTCCTCCGTCCAGAGCTTTGCAGCGGAGATGCGCCGCCGCGGGGTGCGGGTGGTCCCCTTTCTCAGCAATCACTGGGACCGGGAGCTGGGCCGGAGGGCCCTGACAAACCGGAAAAAGCTGGCGGAACAGATCGCCCAGGCAGTGGTCCGGTACGGCCTGGACGGGGTCAACGTGGACATTGAGAACGTGACCCACCAGGACCGGGACGCCTACGCGGAATTTGTGGAGCTTCTGCGGCAAAAGCTGCCGGAGGACAAGGTCCTGGGGGTCTCCGTGGCCGCCAACCCCAAGGGCTACACCCAGGGCTGGCACGGCTCCTACGACTATGCCCGCCTGGGGGCGGCGGCCGACTACCTGATGCTCATGACCTATGACGAGCACTACCAGGGGAGCTCCCCCGGCCCAGTGGCCAGCCTGGCCTTTCAGGAGCAGTCCATCCAGTACGCCCTGAAATACGTGCCGGCGGACAAGCTGGTGCTGGGGCTCCCCTTCTTCGGCCGGATCTGGAGCGACAGCGGCGCGGTGATGAACGGCCACGGGGTGAGCGAGGCTCAAATCAACAACCTTCTGGCCCAGTACCGGGGGACGGTGACCCAGGACGCCGCCACCGGCTCCGCCCGGGCGCGGATCACAATAAAAGCCTCAGACCAGAAGCCGGTGATCAACGGGGTGACCCTCACCCCGGGCAGCTACACCATCTGGTACGAGGGGGAGGCCTCCAAAAAGCGCCTGCTCTCCCTGGTGGAGCAGTACGGCCTGCTGGGGGCGGGGAGCTGGAGCCTGGGCCAGGAGGACGCCCGGGTGTGGGACTACTACGCCCTGTGGCTCAACGGCCTGCCCTTTGCCGACGCCCAGGGCCACTGGGCGGTCCCCTACATCGTGGAGGCGGCGGAGGCGGGCCGGATGGCCGGGCTGTCCGCCACCTCCTTCGGCCCGGACCGCACCCTCACCCGGGGGGAGGCGGCCGCTGTGGTGTGCCGCCTGGCGGGGCTGGAGCCGGTCTGGTCTGAAACGCCCGCCTTCTCCGACCTGGGGGGCCACTGGTCCGCCGGGTATGTGCAGGCCGCCTTCCGGGCGGGGCTGGCCGCCGGGGTGGGGCAGGGCCGCTATGCCCCCGACGCCCCCGTCTCCCGGCAGGAGATGGCCGTCCTGCTGGACAAGGTCCGCCCCGGCCTGGGGAGCGCGGGGAAAAATCCCTTCTCCGACCTGGACCCCAAGCGGCACGCCTGGTCCTACGGGGCTATCCTCCGGCTGGCCGCCGCCGGGGTGGTGGCCGGCCGCCCGGACGGCACCTTCCGGCCGGAGGAGCCGGTGTCCCGGGCGGAGCTGGCAGTGATGCTGTCCAGGCTGTCTTAGGCGTGGCGCCGGGCTTGACAGGACCTGCCCGCTGTGGTATCATGCCTCCATAAAAACTTGGTGTGGATTTTTCCAGCGGCTTCGCTCTTTTTCGCCACACAGCGGTCCTTCGGGACGGCTGTGTGGCTTTTTTGTCCTCTGGATGTCCCGGAAGTGGGAGGAATTTCTTTGAACGAGACCTTTATGAAGGAGCGGCCCATCGTGCCCCTGCTGGCCTCCATGGCCCTGCCCATGGTGCTGTCCATGCTGGTGAACTCCCTGTACAACATTGTGGACAGCTTCTTCGTGGCCCAGATCAGCGAGGAGGCCATGACCGCCCTGTCCCTGGTGTACCCGGTGCAGAACTTCATCAACGCCGTGGCCATCGGCTTCGGGGTGGGCATCAACGCGGTCATCTCCATCTGCCTGGGGTCCGGGGACCACCGGCGGGCGGAGAAGGCCGCCGCCCACGGCCTGGCCCTCTCCCTGCTCCACGGGGCGGTCCTTACCGGGGGGAGCATCGCCCTTATGCCCCTCTTTCTGTCCCGATTCACCGGAGACGGGGCGGTGCTGGAGATGGGCCTTCAATACTCCAACATCGTCTTCGCCTTCTCGGTGGTCATCATGGCCGGCCTCTTTTACGAAAAGCTGTTCCAGGCGGTGGGCCGCATGAAGATCACCATGACCGCCCTGCTGGCCGGGTGCATCGGCAACATCATCCTGGACCCCCTGCTCATCTTCGGCGTCGGCCCCTTCCCGGAGCTGGGCATCTCCGGGGCGGCCCTGGCCACCGGGCTGGGGCAGGTGTTCACCCTGCTGGTCTATCTGGCCGCCTGCCGCCTGTTCCCCATCTCGGTGAAGCTGCGCCGGGAGGGCTTCCTCTACGCCGTGGGGGTGCCCGCCATTTTGAACCTGGCCCTCCCCTCTCTGCTCATCTCCGCCCTCAACGGCCTGCTCTCCGCCTACGCCCAGAGCTATGTGGTGGTGCTGGGCATCTACTACAAGCTCCAGACCTTCCTGTACCTCCCCGCCAACGGCATCGTCCAGGGCCTGCGGCCCCTCATCGGCTACAACTACGGGGCGGGGGAACAGATCCGGGTGCGGAAGCTGTACAACGCCACCCTCATCTCCAGCGGGGCCATTATGGCCCTGGGCACGGTCATCTGCCTGCTGTGGGCGGAGCCGCTGATGGCCCTGTTCTCCGACCAGAGCGCCACCGTCCAGGCCGGGGCCCACGCCCTGCGGATCATCTGCGCCGGTTTTCTCATCTCCGCCGTGTCCGTCACCTCCTCCGGGGCCCTGGAGGGCCTGGGAAAGGGGGCCCAGTCCCTGGTCATCTCCCTGTGCCGGTACGTCCTGGTCATCCTCCCTGCCGCCTTCCTCCTGTGCCGGACTCTGGGGCCGGACCAGGTGTGGCACGCCTTCTGGATCACCGAGGTGGTCACCGCCGGGGCGGCATTTTGGGTGTACCGGAATACCCTTCGCCGGACCTGATCCCCCGCAGACAGACAGCCGCGCGGCGCTCCTTCCCGGAGGGCCGCGCGGCTGTATTTTCTGTTCCTTTGACCCCGGCTCAGCCTTTCACCTTGGCGGCGAAGTCGGCCATGGCCTGGGAGATCTTCAGCTGCTGGGGACAGACCTTCTCACAGCTGCGGCAGCCGATGCAGGCGCCGGGCCGCTTGTCCTCGGGCAGGGCGGACAGGGCCATGGGGGCCAGGAAGCCGCCGCCGGTGAACACGTGCTCGTTGTACAGGGCCAGCAGTCCGGGGATGTCCAGCCCCTTGGGGCAGTGGCTGACGCAGTAGTGGCAGGCGGTGCAGGGCAGGGCGGTCCTGCTCACCATCCCCCGGGCCACCTCCATCAGGGCGGCCATCTCCCCATCGCTGAGGGGCGCTTCCGTCTGGAAGGTGGCCAGGTTCTCCTTCAGCTGTTCCATGCTGGACATGCCGGAGAGGATCATGGTCACCCCGGGCACCGTCTGGAGGAAGCGGAAGGCCCAGGCGGGCGCGGTCTCATGGGGGCGCAGCTCCTTCAGGGGGGCGGCCTCCCCGTCGCTGAGCCGGGCCAGCCGCCCGCCCCGCAGGGGCTCCATCACCCACACGGGGATATGGTACTGGGCCAGCAGCTCCACCTTCTCCTTGTCGTTCTGGAAGGTCCAGTCCACATAGTTCAGCTGCAGCTGGCAGAACTCCATGTGCTCCCCGTAGGCCTCCAGGAAGCGCCGGAGCACCGGCAGGTTCCCGTGGCAGGAGAAGCCCAGGTGGCGGATGCGGCCGTTTCTCTTCTGCTCCATGAGATAGTCAAAGATGCCGTACTTGGGGTCCAGGTAGGCGTCGATGTTCATCTCGCATACGTTGTGGAACAGGTAGAAGTCGAAATAATCCACCCGGCACTTCTTCAGCTGCTCCTCAAAGATCTCCCTCACCTTGGGCATGTTGGACAGGTCATAGCCGGGGAACTTGTCGGCCAGATAGAACCTGTCCCGGGGGTACTTGGACAGGGCCTTTCCCATCACCAGCTCGGAATTGCCGCTATGGTAGCCCCAGGCGGTGTCGTAGTAGTTCACCCCGCCGGCCATGGCCTCGTCCACCATGGCGGCCGCCGCCGCCTCGTCCACGCGGGCGTCATCCCCGTCCATGACGGGCAGGCGCATACAGCCCATACCCAGGGCGGACAGCTCCAGGTCCTGAAATTTCTTGTAGATCATGTGTCTCTTCCCCTTTCCCGCGGCCGGATGGGCATCGTCCGCCTCCCCGGCACACGCCTGTGTCGTTGTCAGGCTCATTGTAGCACTTGAAGCCAACTCCAAATCAAGCTCTTTTTTTGCCGCCGTCCGGGACCTCGGCCGCCTTTATCTGCGGGGCGCCCTCCGGACTCCAGGACCGTCACGAGGCCAGCCGCTCCAGCCCCTCCCGGTCCAACAGGCGCACCCCGCCCCGGAACAGCTCCACCACCCCCGCCTGGGACAGCTTTTTCAGGGTTCGGGTCACCGCCTCCCGGGCGCTGCCGATGGCCTGGGCCAGCTGCTCCTGGGTGACCCGGAGGGTGTCCGTCCCCAGCCGCCGGGCCTCCCCGGTCAGATAGGCGGCCACCCGCTGCTCCAGGGTACGGAACAGCATCTGCTCCACCGCCCGGATGGTGTCGGAAAACCGCTGGGCGGCAGACTTGTAGACAAAGTTCTCCACATACAGGTTCTCCCGCATCAGGGCGGAGATCACCTGCACCGGGATCACCAGGGCCCGGGTCTCCCCCTCCGCCTGGATCTGCACCTGAAAGGTGATGGCGGACAGGGAGCAGGCGGCAGCCAGGACGCACACCTCCCCGGCGGGGATGCGGAAAATGGTGGCCTCCCGCCCGTCCTCGGACAGGAGACAGACCCGCAGCATCC
The DNA here is from genome assembly GCA_949288405.1 of uncultured bacterium. Lineage (GTDB taxonomy): Bacteria > Bacillota > Clostridia > Oscillospirales > Oscillospiraceae > Lawsonibacter. The sequence continues at coordinate 10,391 of CASEKM010000066.1, forward strand.
CCTCCTGCACCAGCAGCACCCCCAGGCAGTCCCGGTCCACCCCCCGGATAAGCTCCCCGGGCTGCCAGGTCCTCGTCTGGGCGGCCCGGATGAGCGTCTCCCGCTGTCCCGGGGTCAGGTGCGGCCAAAAGGGCAGCGTCTCTAAGGAAAGCTGTGCCATAGCGACCCTCCTCCACAGTCTGTTTTTCCTATCTTATCGCTTTTTTCCCCTCTGGGCAAGGGATTCTCCAATTTTCTCCCCGGTTGACCCTTGCGCGGGGACGAAAAAGGCAGTATAATAAGAGCACTGTGTTGGAGATCGGATAAGGCAAATCCGCCGAAACGGTTGCGAATCCCGGTTTCCGGAGGTAACACATATGGTAAAAGCGATCGTAGGCGCCAACTGGGGCGACGAGGGCAAGGGCAAGATCACCGATATGCTGGCGGAGACCTCCGATGTGGTCATCCGCTTCCAGGGCGGCGCCAACGCCGGCCACACCATCATCAATGATCGGGGACGCTTCGCCCTGCACACCCTGCCGTCCGGCGTGTTTTACCCCCATGTCACCAACATCATCGGCAACGGTCTGGCTCTGGACATCCGCAAGCTGGTGGACGAGCTGCGCTCCCTCACCGACCAGGGGGTGCCCGCCCCCAACCTGATCGTCTCCGAGCGGGCCCAGATCCTGATGCCCTACCATGTGCTCCAGGACACCTATGAGGAGGAGCGCCTGGGCGGCAAGGCCTTCGGCTCCACCAAGAGCGGCATCGCCCCCTTCTACTCCGACAAGTACGCCAAGATCGGCGTCCAGGTGTGCGACCTGTTTGACGAGGACCGGCTGCGGGAGCGGCTGGAGGCCGCCCTGTCCATCAAGAACGTGCTCTTCCAGCACCTGTACCACAAGCCCCCCATCTCCGCGGACGAGCTGATGGCTCAGCTCCTCGCCCTGCGGGAGGAGATCCGTCCCTATGTGGGGGACGCGGTGGGCTTCGTCCACCAGGCCCTGAAGGAGGGCAAGACCATCCTGCTGGAGGGCCAGCTGGGCTCCATGAAGGACCCGGACCTGGGCATCTTCCCCATGACCACCTCCTCCCACACTCTGGCCGGCTTCGGCTGTGTGGGGGCGGCGGTGCCCCCCACCGCTGTGGAGGACGTGATCTGCGTCACCAAGGCCTACTCCTCCTGCGTGGGCTCCAAGACTGAGCCCTTCGTCAGCGAGCTGCTGGGCGAGGAGGGAGATGAGCTGCGCCGCCGGGGCGGCGACAAGGGCGAGTTCGGCGCCACCACCGGCCGTCCCCGCCGGGTGGGCTGGTTCGACGCCGTGGCCACCAAGTACGGCTGCATGGTCCAGGGCGCCACTCAGGTGGCCCTCACCTGTCTGGACGTGCTGGGCTATCTGGACGAGATCAAGGTGTGCACCGGCTATGAGATCGACGGGGAGGTCACCGATCAGTTCCCCGTCACTCCCCGCCTGATGCGGGCCAAGCCTGTCTTTACCACCCTCCCCGGGTGGAAGTGCGACATCCGCGGCTGCAAG
>CASEKM010000067.1 GCA_949288405.1 uncultured bacterium
CTCACCAGCAGCAGGGTCAGGTAGGGCAGCTGCCCAAAGGAGAAAAACACCAGACTGGCCAGGGTGAGCCAGGCGTTGCGCCAGGCCAGTCCGGGCAGCAGCCGGTATCCCAGGTAGGTCACCGGCAGAAAGACGAATAGAAAAATGGGCGAACTAAATACCATATCTCCGCAAGATCCTCAACTGCACTCAGCGGACATAGGTAAAGCGGGCCTGGCTGGGGAGCATCTTGAACAGGTCATAGCCGCTGCGCCCGTAGTCGTGGAGATAGCGCCACTCCAGCTGGGGGTCGAACATATAGGTCACCCCGTCCAGGCTGATCTCCACCCAGCCGTGGGGGCTGGCGCTGGCACCCAGACCGCCCACCACCGTGTAGGCGGGCAGGCCCAGCTCGCGGGCCAGCAGGCAGAAGGTGGCGGAGAAGCTGTAGCAGTTGCCCCGGCCCAGGCGCAGGAACTCCTCGGCGTAGGAGGCCTCCCAGCCGGTCTGTCCCTTGGACACCAGGGGGCGCTTCAGATAGGAGAAGCCGTCCCGCACATAGTTATAGAGGGCCCGCAGCTTCTGGTCCCGGGTCATGGAGCTGTTGGTGTAGGTCTCCACGATGCTGTTGAGCTTCTGGTCCAGAGAGGCGGAGCCGGTGGTGTAGCGCCCCTGGGCGTCGTAGGTCAGGCCGTCCACCGTGGTGTCGTGGAGGAACATCCCGTTCTGCACCCGGTAGAGGCGGCCGCCGATGCGGTGATAGCCGTCCGCCAGGGCGCTGCGCTCGGCGGTCACCTGGGTCCAGGTCTCCCGCCCGGCGCCGTTGTCAAAGGTATGGGAGACGGTGGCCTCCAGGATCTCGTCGTGGGCCCAGTGGGAGTCGGGCACGTCGGGGAACAGGCGGACGTTGGGGTTGCTGTCGATGACCGCCGTATCCGGCTGGCGGTTGAGCAGGTTGTTGAACACCACCGTGGCCTGGGCCCGGGTGAGGGCGGCGTCCGGATGGAAGGTGCCGTCGGCATAGCCGTTGAACAGCCCCTCGGCGGCGGTGGCGCCCACCGCCTCATAGAAGCGGCTGCCCACGGGCACATCGGGGAAGGTCTCCAGCTCTCCGGTGCCGGAGATGAAGTGGCTGAGCATCAGGGCCAGCTCCCCCCGGGAGATGGCCGCGTCCGGCCGGAAGGCGGAGCCCGCCTCACAGTCCAGGATGCCCATGCCGCCCAGAGATTCCACCGCCTCGGCGTACCACATGCCGGCGGCCACGTCCGAGTAGGACACCCGGGCGGCGGGCTCCTCGGCCAGCAGCCCGTAGAGGACCTGGGCCACCTCGGCCCGGGTCATGTACTGCTCCGGGTGGAACAGACCGTCGCTGGAGCCGTCCATGTACTTGCTGTGGTCCCAGGTGATGAGGGTGATGGACTTATAGGCGGTAAAGGTCTGGTCCCCCCAGATCTCCTCGGAGGCCGGGTCCACCACACGGCCGCTGCCGTTCACCCAGCCCTGGTAGCCCTCGGGCAGCTCCGGGACCTTGACGGGAGTCTCCCCCAGCTCCACCTTCTCCGTGGAGCTCACGCCGTCCACCCGGTAGGTGACCTGGCACTCCCCCGCCGCGTACACCGCGTACAGGACGGTATCCTCCCGCAGGTTGATGATCCCGCCGGGCAGGTAGTCGGGGGCGGAGGCGTCCATCTGCTCCGCCCAGCCCATAAAGCGCCAGGTCTCATGCCCCAGATCCACCGTCAGGTCCGCCGCGGGCAGGGTGACCCCCTCCCCGGGCTGGGCGTACAGGTCATCTGGAAGCAGCCCCTCGCCGCCGTTGGCCTCGAACCGGACCCGGACGCGCCCGTCCTCCAGCAGGAGGACGTCGCTCTGGGAATTTTGGGAAAGCTCCGCCGCCTGGGCGGGGATGGTCCCGCAGCCGCACAGCAGCAGGGAAAGGGCCACAGCGGCCCATGCCCGTGCACGTCTCATACATTCCACTCTCCTTGCATCTTGATAACTCTCGCTTGGCTTGACACACATCACCTGCCGCCCCGCCCGGTCGAATCAGGCGGAAAGCTGGCAGTTCCTGAGACAAATTATACTACCATTTGGAAAAAAGTCAATTTTATTTCCGTTCAGATCCAGGCGGCCGGCGGCGGCGCGCTCCTGCTCTCCCAAGGGTTCGGGGCGTTCTTCTTTTTCCCTCCGGCGCCCGGAAAGCTGGAAAAAAGCCGTCAAACCTTGCATCTTTCTACAAATCCTGCTACAATACAGGAAACCGCCCCGCCCGTGCTCCGGGCCGGGCGCGGGGATCCTGGCCTCCGGGCCAACGGGTTTGGAGGCATTTCTGCAATGACGACGGACGAATTGAAGGCCCCCCGTCCCAGAGGGGACGGGCCGGGCAGGCCCCGCCGCGCAGGCGCGCTGGGCGTGCTGGCCCTGATCATTTCCATTCTGGCGCTGGCGGTCTCCTGCGCGGTGCTGTACCTGGTGCTGTTCCGGGAACCGGAGCCGGAGTACCTCACCTACCGGGACCAGCAGCTGCTGGTGGTGGAGGGGCTGGACCAAAATGTCTATGACCCCCAGGCCTTCACGGTGGACAGCCGGGGCTGGGTCCAGTATGAGAAGGACGGACAGCGGGCCCTCCAGGGGGTCGACGTGTCCGTCTATCAGGGCGAGGTGGACTGGCAGGCGGTGGCCGCCTCCGGCATCGACTTTGCCATGATCCGGGTGGGCTACCGGGGTTACTCCCAGGGGACCCTCCAGCTGGACGAGCGCTTCCAGGCCAATATGGAGGGGGCCCTGGCGGCGGGGCTGGACGTGGGGGTCTACTTCTTCTCCCAGGCCACCACTGTGGCCGAGGCGGAGGAGGAGGCCGACTTCGTGCTGGAACACATCCGCAGCTACCCCATCCGCTACCCCGTGGTCTTTGACTGGGAGTTCATCACCACCGGCGAGGCCCGCACCGCCGGCATGGACGGCCAGGGGATCACCCAGTGCGCCTCCGCCTTCTGCGAGCTGGTGTCGGTGGCCGGGTACACCCCCATGGTCTATTTCAACCAGGACATGGGCTATCTGGTCTACCAGCTCAAGGAGCTGGACTCCTCCCCCTTCTGGCTGGCGGAGTACGACAGCCGGCCCGACTTCTACTACGATTTCGACATGTGGCAGTACACCCACAGCGGCACCGTGCCGGGCATCCAGGGGAATGTGGACCTGAATCTGGCTTTCCGGGACCTCACCCGGCAGGCCCAATAAGCGCAGACAAACACACCCGCCGGCGAAGCCGGCGGGTGTGTTCCTTTCTGGCGCAAAGGCAGCGGGAGCTCTCTGTCAGGCCAGGGCCAAGATCTCCCGGGCCACGGCCTCTCCCATCTGCGTCCCCCTGTCAAAATCCACATAGGGGCGGTACAGCTCCTCCAGGCCGTCGTGCATGGCCTTGGCCTGGGCCAGGGAGTCCACCGCCTCCCCCACCAGCGCCGCGGACACCTTCAGGGCAAAGCGCAGCCGGGGGCGGCAGCGGCGGAGCAGCTCCTGGTCCGCCATGGTCTCCAGCCGCAGCCGGCGGTACGGCTTCCCCGGGAAGGGGCGCTCCGGGACAGAAGTGACAAAGGCCAGCCCCGCCTGTGGGACCAGCAGATGGGCCAGCCGCTCCGGAGCCATGGGGTCGGGACAGGCCACCGCGTCATAACCCCCCAGCACCGCCCCGGCCAGCAGCCGGGAGAGCAGCGGGTGGGCCAGGCCGTACCGGTCGGACAGCTCGTAGACCCGGGTGCACTGGGCCAGCACTGTGTCCCACAGGGTGAGCACCCCCAGGTGGGTCACTCCGTCCAGAAAGCGCTGCTTCACCGCCCCCGCCTGCCCGGTCCCCAGGGGCTTCAGCTCCCGCCGCAGGATGCCCTTGGCCCGTTTGGACAGCTTCTCCTCCAGCTCCCGGGTGGCCAAGGCGGCCCGCACGTCGGTGAGGATCTCCTCCGCCGCCCCCAGGCAGCGGTAGGCCCGCCGGTAGTGCTCCTTGTAGCCGGTCATGGCCCCCAGGAGCTCCGCCCGCACCTCCTGCAGGCCGGCCCGGTCATAGCACACCCCCAGGTTCACGTACTGCTCCACCACCCCGGGGTACTTGGGCTCCACGATGTGGGGCGCGGTGCCGTCCACCAGGGCGGCCCCCAGCCGGGGCAGGACCACTCCGTCCAGGGAGGCCGGGTCCCCGGAGCAGAGGATGTACTCCACCGTCTCCCCCGCCCGGGCCAGCTGTTCGGCCACCCGGCCCATCAGGGTGGACTTGCCGCAGCCCGGCCCCCCCTTGAGGATATAGACGGCGCTGGCCGTCTCCGGGGGCAGCAGCTCCGAGTAGAGCGAATAAAATCCCTGGGGCGAGTTGGCCCCCAGAAAATAGCGGATCGCATAGGCGTCTGACATGAGATCTCCCTCCAATGGCTTGAACTCTGACCCAGACTATGCCCTTTGCCGAAAAAGAGTGCCGAAACCCGGACTAGCCAACGGGACCGGTCTGCGCTATAATGGTCTTTGCCGGGCGGACCGCCCGGACTGAGACCGCTGTGAAACGTGTAATTTTGGAGGGACCCCAATGACACAGGAAAAAACACGCTTTCTTGCCTATATCTGTCCCAAATGCCGCCAGTCGGTGATCGTGGAGAAGGACGTCTTCGCCCTGGCCGCCGCACCCGCCCGCATCCAGTGCCCCTGCGGCCAGTCGGAGCTGACGGTGGAATTTATGCCCCAGCGGGTGACCATGAGCGTCCCCTGTGTGGCCTGCGGCCGGGACCACCTGGTCTCCTGCCCCACCCACGCCTTTCTGCGGGAAAAGGCCCTGGCCTTCTCCTGCGCCGCCTCCGGGCTGGACTGCTGCTACGTGGGAGAGGAGGGGCCGGTGTACGCCGCCACCGCCCGGCTGGAGCGGGCAGTGGACAAGCTGGAGCACCCCGACCAGGCCGGCGGCGGGCCGGATCAGGAGGAGAAGCCCTTCCTGGACCCCCTCATCATGGAGGAGGTCCTCTCTGAGATCAAGGACATCGCCGCCCGGGGGGGCATCTCCTGCACCTGCGGCTCCCGGCGCTGGACCTTCCAGGTGAACTACAGCTCGGTGGACCTCCAGTGCCGGGACTGCGGGGCCGAAATGCGCATCCCCGCCGCCACCGCCGACGACCTGGACGACATCTGCTGCAAGACCAAGCTGCTGCTGCGGGGAAAGGAGTCCCAATGAGCCTCTACTACGAAATGACCCTGCCCATCGACTCCCGGGATGTGGACGGGAACGGCTTCTGCAAGGCCTCCTCCCTGCTGGGCCACATCCAGGAGGCCGCCGCCCAGGCCGCCGAGCGGGGCGGCTTCGGCCGGGATATGACCCTGAACGGCTACCGCGCCTTCTGGATGCTCACCCGGGTGTGGTACCGGCTCCGCCGCCCCCTGGGGTGGGAGGAGCCCCTCACCATCCGCACCTGGCACCGAGGGGACAAGGGGGCCACCATGTACCGGGACTACGACCTGTTCGTCCGGGGGGAGCAGGTGGGCGAGTGCGTCTCCGCCTGGGTGCTGGCCAGTCTGGACAGCCGCCAGCTCATCCGCCTGGGCACTGTCCGCGAGCTGGACGGCACCAGCGGCGGGGCGCTGTGCAAGGCCAAGAAGCTCTCCAAGCTCCGCCTGCCCCAGGACATGGCCCTGGCCGACCGGCGGAAGCTGCGCTACAGCGACACCGACCTGAACGGGCACGTGAACAACACCCGCTACGCCGACTTCGCCTGCGACGCTCTGGAGATGGAGAAGCTGGGGCCCCGCCGCTTTTTGTCGGAGATGCAGATCGGCTATCTGGCCGAGTGCCGCCCTGGGGAGGAGCTGCGCCTCCTCACCGGCCGGGAGGGAGACGTCTGCTTTGCCCAGGGAATGGACGAGAGCGGCAAATCCCGCTTTGAGGCCTCCCTGATTTTTGGTGAAGTGCTTCCTTGACAACCCTCCCGCCGGCGGGGTACAATGAAATATCGAATACACATTTTGTGAAGACAGCCTCCGCGGCCCCCGCGGGGCGGAAGGAAAAGGAGTTGTAGTTGAATGGTCAATCAGGACGCCGCTCAGAAGTTCGTCAAGCAGGGGCTCACCTTTGACGATGTGCTGCTGATCCCCGCGGCCAGCGATGTGCGCCCCGCCGAGGTGGACCTGCACACCCAGCTGACGAAGAAGATCCGGCTGAACATCCCTCTCATCAGCGCCGCCATGGATACCGTCACCGAGTACCGCATGGCCATCGCCATCGCCCGGGAGGGCGGCATCGGCATCATCCATAAGAATATGTCCATCAGCCAGCAGGCCGAGCAGGTGGACATGGTGAAGCGCTCCGAGAACGGAGTCATCACCAACCCCTTCTGGCTGGCTCCCGGCCACACCCTGGCCGAGGCGGACGAGCTGATGGCCAAGTTCCGCATCTCCGGCGTGCCCATCTGCGACAACGGCAAGCTCATCGGCATCATCACCAACCGTGATATGAAGTTCGAGACCGACATGAACCAGCTCATCGACAACGTGATGACCAAGGATCACCTGGTCACCGCTCCCGAGGGCACCACCCTGGCCGAGGCCAAGGAGATCCTCCGCAAGCACAAGATCGAGAAGCTGCCCATCGTGGACAAGGACTTCCACCTGAAGGGCCTCATTACCATCAAGGACATCGAGAAGGCCGAGGTCTACCCCAACTCCGCCCGCGACGAGAAGGGCCGCCTCCTGGTGGGCGCCGCCATCGGCGCCACCGCCGACGTGCTGGACCGCGTGGCCGCCCTGGTGGAGGCCGGCGTGGACGTGCTGGGCCTGGACTCCGCCCACGGCCACGAGCAGCACGTGCTGGAGACCGTCAAGCGGGTGAAGGCCCTCTACCCCGATGTGCAGCTCATCGCCGGCAACGTGGCCACCGCCGACGCCACCCGCGCTCTCATCGAGGCGGGCGCCGACTGCGTGAAGGTGGGCATCGGCCCCGGCTCCATCTGCACCACCCGCGTGGTGGCCGGCATCGGCGTGCCCCAGATCACCGCCATCTATGACGCCGCCTGTGTGGCCGCCCAGTACGGCATCCCCATCATCGCCGACGGCGGCGTGAAGTTCTCCGGCGACATCGTGAAGGCCATCGCCGCCGGCGGCAGCGTGGTCATGATCGGCTCCCTGCTGGCGGGCTGCGAGGAGTCCCCCGGCGAGACCGAGATCTACCAGGGCCGCCAGTTCAAGACCTACCGGGGCATGGGCTCCCTGGCCGCCATGAACCAGGGCTCCAAGGACCGCTACTTCCAGGAGAACAACAAGAAGCTGGTCCCCGAGGGCGTGGAGGGCCGCGTCCCCTACAAGGGCTCCACCGGCGACACCATTTACCAGCTCATGGGCGGCCTGCGGGCCGGCATGGGCTACACCGGCTGCCACACCATCGAGGAGCTGCAGCAGAAGGCTCAGTTCATGCAGATCACCGCCGCCGGTCTCCGGGAGTCCCACCCCCACGACATCTATATCACCAAGGAAGCTCCCAACTACACCATCAGCCCCGACTAAGACACGTTTACAGGGCCGCGCCGGACGGCGCGGCCCTGTTTTATGGCAGGGGAAAACCGCCGGCGCCGCCGGCGGTCCTGCTTCTGACGGGAGGAGGAATGATCGTCCATGGAGCGCTATACGGTCCAAAAGGAGGGCGCCTGGGTCCTGGCGGAGGGGGAGTCCGCCCTCCCCCGGGCCCTGGAGCGGCTGGCCAAGTGCGAGGACCTGCTGTCCGACCTGGAGCGGGAGCAGACTGAGCTGTCCCAGACCATGGAGGCGCTGAAGCTTCAGGGGAAGCAGAAGACCGTCCAGTTTCGGGAGCTCATGGC
>CASEKM010000068.1 GCA_949288405.1 uncultured bacterium
CCGGTTGTACAGGCATCCGGTAGCCTGGGCGCACACATAGGTGCGCCCCTACGGGCATTCCGGCATATCCCCGCAAAAACAGGGGCGGCCTTTGGCCCCCCAAAAGCCTTCCCCTGGTCCGGCATCCCAGCGGCCGCCCGGGCATAAAAAAGCCGGTCCGGCGCTGTGCCGGACCGGCGATGTCTCTCAACGGTCCCTCAGTACCGCCGCACCACGGCCACCACCTTGCCCAGGATCTGGGCGTAGGTGCCGTCGATGGGCTGGTAGTCGTCGTTGGCGGGCATGAGCCAGGTCTGCCCGTCCCGGCGGCGGAGGGTCTTGACGGTGGCCTCGTCCTCAAAGAGGGCCACCACGATCTCCCCGCTGTGGGCCTCCGGCTGCCGGTGGACCACCACCAGGTCGCCGGGGAGGATGCCCGCGTTGAGCATGGACTCCCCCCGCACCTTCAGGGCGAAGTACTCGCCCGCCTTGCCCTGGGTGTCAAAGGTCAGGTAGTCCTCGATGCACTCCTCCGCCAAAATGGGGGCGCCGGCGGCCACGCTGCCCAAAATGGGCACCTGGTCGGCCCTGGGGGCCCGCTCCTCCGCCGCGCTCCGGGAGGCGGACGCGGCCAGGGTGATGGCGCGGGTCTTGCCCTCCGCCTTCAGGATCACGCCGGCCTCCTCCAGCCCCTTCAGATGGAAATGGACGGTGGAGGGGGACTTGAGCCCCACCGCGGCGCCGATCTCCCGCACCGAGGGGGGGTAGCCGTGCTGGGCGGTAAAGGCCTGGATGAAATCATAGATCCTCTGTTGTTTCGGGGTCAGGTTTCCCATGGTCATGCTCCTTCCCGGGCCGGGCCCCGCCGGGGCGTCCGCCTGTGGAATCTTATTTGGATTGTACCATATCTGCGCCCAATAGTCAAACGAATGTTCCACATTTTGTGGTCTTTTCCCCGGGAGCCGCGAATTTTTGGAAAAACCGCCCCGCCCCCTTGACTTTTTTCCCAGAGCCGGTAAAATGGGCACACAAACCATTAAGGCCTTAAGTTTCCCGGCGGAAGGAGGATTTTTATGGACGAGCTGGATTTTGACCTGGCCGTGCTGGAGCGGCGGCTCCACCAGGCCCGGCAGAACGCCGTGCAGGCGGAGCTGGCCGCCGCCGGGCTCCAGGAGATCGGGCACCCCATGCTCCTGTGCATGCTGGGCCTGGCCGGGCGGCGCCCGGAGGCCCCGCTGCGCACCCAGCGGGAGCTGGCCCAGATCCTCAACGTGTCCCCGGCGGCGGTGACCGCCTCTCTGCGGTCCCTGGAGCGGAAGGGCTATCTGCTCCGGGAGACCGGCCGGGGGGACGCCAGGTGCAACCAGGTGCGCCTCACAGACAAGGGGCGGCAGGCGGTAGACGCCTGCATGGACTGTCTGGCCCGGGTGTCCCGCCGTATGTACGCCGGCATCAGCCCCCAGGAGCTGGAGGCCGTCCGCGGCCTCTACCTGCGGATGCTGGAGGCCCTGAGCCCGCAGCCCTCGGGGGATGGGGCTCCGTCAAAATAACCGTTCTGTCCCGCCGGTTTCCCCCTTTTCCAGCGAACACCTGTCCCGTGGCGGGAGGTTTTGCACTTTTTCCACCGTTCTTTCCACTTTTTCCCGTCAAATCCGCCTTTTGTCCTCCGGGGCGCGTCCGGCCCCGAGCCCGTCCGGGCGCGCCGGTTTTCCTTGACCTTCCGGCGGGAAACCGGTATACTGAATGGGTAAAAAGGATGTAAAAAACAGCCCTTGTCTCCCGATTTGGCCCGGAAAGCGGGGCCTCTTCCGGCGGGAAACAGGGCTCTTGACACGATATGGGGCGGCCCGGCCGGGCCGCCGGGAGGAGAGCACATACCCTATGGAGTACAAACAGATCCCAAGCATTGCCCGCATCCCCCTGAGCGAGCAGGTATACAACGTCCTCATGGACTCCATCGTCAGCGGCTCCCTGGAGGCGGGCACCGAGCTGCGGGAGCAGCACGTGGCCAAGCAGATGGGGGTGAGCGCCACCCCCGTGCGGGAGGCCTTCAAGCGGCTGGCCAGCGACGGCCTCATTGAGATCGTCCCCTACCGGGGGGCGGTGGTCAAGACGCTGGACCCCCAGGAGATCCGGGAGGCCTACGCCTGCCGGGAGGCCCTGGAGCACCTGGTGGTGAAGGAGGTCATGGAGCGCCTCACCCCGGAGGACGTTCAGACCCTGTATCAGATGCTGGAGGGCTTCCGCCAGGCCAAGGGGGTGGAGGACATCTCCCAGGCCAGCCAGGCCTTCGACGACTACCTTTACCATCTCACCGGCAACCGGACCCTGCAGAACCTGCTGGCCGTCCTCAAGGGGGTCATCAGCCGGGACCGGAAATATTCCGCCGGCAGCCCGGAGCGGCAGAAGGCCATCTACCAGGAGCACCGGGCCATCGTGGAGGCCCTGGAGCGCCGGGACCTGGAGGGGGCCCGCCAGGCCGTCTCCCGCCACATTCATAACGGACAAAAATACATCGAAGAAAAAAGATGAAATTGAGGAATCCCCCTTGACATTTTATGTTCTGTCCATTATTCTATAGAATATAAAGTGTGGAGCGAGAGTTCCTTTTCTTTTTTGCTTCATATTCTATAGAATATAATCTATAAATAAAAAGGAGGAGCAGACATGGAAAACATCTACATGTCCCGGGGGGCCAGCAAGGTGGTCAACACCTGCCTGAAGGTACAGCCCGGGGAGCAGATCCTGATCGTCACCGAGCTCTCCCGCCTGAGCATCGCCCAGGCCCTGGCCTCTGAGGTGTACCGGGTGGGGGCGGAGCCCGCCGTGTGCATCATGGAGCCCCGCAGCCAGGACAGCGAGGAGCCCCCCAAGGAGATCGCGGCCGCCATGCTGGCCAGCGACGGCTTTTTGTCCGTGGTGGGCAAGTCCATCACCCACACCAACGCGGTGAAATCCGCCATCGCCGCCGGTTCCCGCGGCCTGGTGCTCACCCACTTCACCGAGGAGATGATGGTCCACGGCGGCATCGAGGGGGACTTTGAGGCCCTCAAGCCCATCTGCATCGGCATGGCCCAGGCCATGGCCGGCTCGGAGAAGATCGTCCTCACCTCTCCCAGCGGCACCCACCTGGAGTACTCCGCCAAGGGGCGCCGGGGCAACAACCTGTACTGCATGGTGGAGAAGGGCCAGTTCTCCACGCTGCCCACGGTGGAGGCCAACGTCTCCCCCCTGGAGGGCACCGCCAACGGCGTCATCGTGGCCGACGGCAGCATCCCCTACATCGGCATCGGCGTGCTGGAGGAGCCGGTCACCCTGAAGGTGGAGAACGGCCGGATCGTGGAGATCACCGGCGGCCGCCAGGCCAAGATGCTGGCCGACGACCTGGCCGCCAAGAACGACCCCAATGTGTACAACGTGGCCGAGCACGGGGTGGGCCTGAACCCCAAGTGCCACTTCTGCGGCTTCATGCTGGAGGACGAGGGCGTCTTCGGCTCCTGCCACATCGGCATCGGCACCAGCGTCAACCTGGGCGGCACCGTAAAGGCCTCCTGCCACTACGACGTCATCATGAAGGACGGGACCATCGTGGCCGACGGGCGCTGCCTGATGAAGGACGGCAAGGTCATGCTGTGACCCCCCTTTATCCGATCCATCAGAAGAGAAGTTGAGAAGGAGAACCGGATTTGGAACCATAACTATCACTTTATCAAATGAGGAGATGGGGATATGCTAGTCATCACCATGGATATGGTCAAAACCACAGGTTTTGCCATTATCGTTTTGCTGATCGGTACATTTGTCAGAAAAAGAGTTCGCTTCTTCACCCGCTACTGCATCCCGGCCCCTGTCATCGGCGGTCTGATCTTTTCCATTATTTCCACCGTCCTGCGCAGCGCCAATCTGGTGCAGTTCGATTTTGACACCACCTTACAGTCGTTCTTCCAGAACATGTACTTCTGTACCATCGGATTTGCCGCCAGCTTTAAGATGCTGAAGACCGGCGGCGCCAAGGTGGTCAAATTCCTGATCATCGCCGCGGTGTTCGCCTTCCTCCAGAACGTGCTGGCGGTGGGGCTGTCCAACACCGTGGGCATCGACCCGCTGCTGGCCCTGCTCACCGCCTCTCCCGCCCTCACCGGCGGCATGGGCACCTCCGCCGCGGTGGCGCCCAGCGTGGAGGCCCTGGGCTATCCCGCCGCCACGACAGTGGCCGTCACCGCCGCCACCTTCGGCATCCTGTGCGGCTCCATCATGGGCGGCCCGGTGGCCACCCGGCTGATCGAGAAGCACGACCTGTTCACCAAGTTCAAGGAGCGCGACACCAGCGGTGAGGAGGACGTGGACCTGTCCATCCTGGAGGACAAGAAGAAGTTCCTGGACTCCAAGACCATCTGCACCGGCACCTTTGTCATCCTCCTGTGCATGGGCATCGGCGCCTATGTGACCAATGCCATCAACGACGGCGTGGGCACCTTTGTGGACGGCGTGTCCTTCCCCGCTTACCTGGGCGCAATGCTCATCGCCTGCATCTTCCGCAACGTCAGCGACAACTGCACCGCCTTCGGCGAACTGCCTAAGGAGGAGATGGACGCCCTGGGCGACGCGGCCCGGAATGTGTTCCTGGGCATCGCCCTCATGTCTCTGGAGCTGTGGGAGCTGGTCAACCTGGCCATCCCCATGCTGATCATCCTGCTGCTGCAGGTGGTCCTGGCCTATATCTTCGCCAACTACGTCTGCTTCCCCCTCATGGGCAAGAATTACGACTCCGCCATGATCGCCTGCGGCCTCATCGGCTTCGGCATGGGCTCCACCTCCAACGCCATCGCCAACATGGACGCGGTGTCCGCCAAGTACGCCTACAGCAAGACCCCCTACTTCGTGGTCCCCATCGTGGGCGCACTGTTCATCGACTTCATCAACATCTTCATCATCTTCGGCTTCATCGGTTTCCTGCAATGACCCGCTCCAACCGGGGCGAGAACCCACACCCATATCTCTGCAGAGCAGAAAAAAGGCCGGCGGCGTGTCCTCACGCCGCCGGCCTCTGCCGTCCTTTTTCCTACCGCCCCTGTCTCCGGCACAGGGCCGCAGCCACGGCGGCCAGCTCCTCCCGGGTGGCGAAGGCCTGGGGGCGGTCGATCCCGCCCTCCGTTCCGGCCATCACCCCGGCGGCGGCCGCCTCCTGAAGATAGGGCAGGGCCCAGCCGCTGGCCTCCCGCGCCCCCCGCCGGGACAGGTAGTTTTCCAGCATGGCGTCAAACTGATCCTGAGTCAAAGGATCCCCTCCTCTCAATGCCGCTCGGAATTTCTCCCACTCCCCGGGGGCGTCCACCCAGGGGGCGGGACACTTCTTTCCCGTCACGTCGTAGTGCCGCAGCACCCGGTCCGGGGGAATCTGATACCGGACCATCAGCTCCTCCACCAGGGCGATGGTCCGGGCCTCCACCTCCGGCGGCACGCCTCCGGCGCTGTCGCACATCTCCACCCCGATGGAGTTGCCGTTCCGGCACAGGGGATGCACCGGATGGCTGGAGCCGCAGTGCCAGGCGGTGTCCTCCTCCGCCACAGACCTCCAGACCTCCTCCCGGTCCACAAAGTAGTGGGCGCTGCTCCCTGTGACCCTCCGGGCAAAGTAGTCGGCGTTATTTTGGGCCGTGTCGCCCCAATTTCCGGTGTAGTGGACCACGATATACTCCACCGGGGCCGTCCGCCCCGGCAGGTAGTTCCCCCGGCAGGCCCTCCGCTCAAGGATTTTCATTCCGCTCCCCCTCTCGCTCGGGCGTCTTCTGCCGCTCTCCTGCTGTCTCTCCCTTGGCGTTCTGGGTCCCGAAGTAGAAGGCGATGACCACCGTGAACACCGTCAGGAACTGCTCGGCAGTGACCCCGCCGGAGCAGGTCAGCCAGGCGAACACCCCAGTGAGCGCCAGAGTGACCAGGCTCTTGACGCTCATCAGATTCCCCAGGCGTCTGTACAGCTGCTCCACACTCTCACCCCCTCTCCGCCTTCAGGTCCCGGATGTCGTGCTGGACCTCGGTCATCTGCCCCTCCAGCTTGTAGGTGCGCTCCACCAGGCTGTTGTGGGCGGCCACCTTGTGTTCCAGCTGCTCGATCCGGTAGGTCGTCAATTTATTGGACACCAGGATGCCCCCGAAGGTGCCGGCCAGGGTGCCGATCAGGGACATCCCGGCCACTGCCAGCGTTGTCCAGTCCATCTGTCCTCCCTTCCCGCTCTTTACTCTTCACTCTTCACTCTCCACAAAGTACTGCCCCACCAGCTCATGGGGCAGGTACTGGAGGACGATCTTCCCGCCCTCCGCCTCGCCGGTGCGCCCGCAGAGATAGACCAGATTGTCCTCCGGGTCCCGGTAGTACAGGCCGTAGGTGTACTCCATCCCCCGGGCGGCGGTGATGGGGTCGTCCTGGGTCCCCGTCTCCCCGGGGGCCAACACCGCCGCCCACAGGGCAGGCGCCGCGTCGGGCGTCCAGCCCTCATTGCCGGTGGCGTCGTGGGGCTGCACCAGTTTATAGATCATCCCCTCCCACTGGTAGGGGGTGCCCGCGGGCAGCTGGGAGAAATCCCGGGCCCGCCAGGTGGGGATCATGCTCTGATTGTCCAGCAGCTCCTGGCCGTCCGCCTCCCCGGAGACGGCCCGGGCGGCCAGGGCCGCCGCGTCCGCTTTGCCCCGCGCCTTCAGCTCGTCCTTGGCCATGGTCACGATATCAGCCATTGCTCTCCACTCCTTCCGTGTAGGCCGCCTGCAGCTCCTCCTCGACCTCCCCGGCGGTGCCCTCCGCCTCCAGCTCTGCCAGCGCTTCCGCCTGGCTGTCGATGGTGGCCGCCTGCTGGAGGATGGTGGCCTCCCGCTCCGCCAGGGCGTCCTGCTGGCTCTGGATGGTCCCGGCCTGCTCCTGGATGGTGTCCTGGAGCTGGCTGATCTGAGCCTGATAGCCGGTCACATCCCCCAGGTACTGCTCCCCCACCTGAAGCACCACCTGGTAGCTGCGGGTGGCGGCACTGTACTGGATGTCCTTCACCGTGAAGCCGTAGCCCGCGGGCAGGGGGCACTCCCCTTCCACCACAGGCGGGTCCCACTCCAGGGACTCGATCTGCTCCAGGGAGGCGTACTCCCGCTCGAATACCACCCAGTACTCCCCGTTGGCTCCGCCCCGCAGCACCAGGCCGCAGGACAGGCCGCCGATCTTGAACTTGTCTCCGTATAAGCTCATCTTCTCGCTCCTCTCTGATCCCGGGCAGGGGACAAGAAAACCCCCGCCCTGTCTCACTTGACAAAGCGGGGGAGAGTTCCTATAATGAACATAGAAGGGCGCTGTTACAGACGGCCAGCCCTTTCAGCTAAGATCAGCAAATACTATGCTGACCGCTTGGGTACCGGCCAAGCGGTCAGCACGCTTTTATGGTCATGATGTATGCCAAGATGGCAAAGCACACCAAGTACCGCAGGAATTGCTTCCATCGGTGTCCCATGTCCGCATCACCTCCCTTCTCAGGGAAGTGGCTGGCCGCCTCTATGTAACCGCGCCCGCTCCATTATAGAGAGTCACGCCGCGTTTTGTCAATCCCGCCCGCCTCCAGCTTTGGGGCGGGCGTTTCTGTGGGAAAATCCCCCTACCATACCGCCGGGGGCCCCGCCCAGTTGCCGGAAAACGTACATCCAAGGGAGAAAAAACAGGCGGACCTGCGCCCTTGCGGGCGGGCCGGGAAGGGACTATAATAGAGACGCAAAAAATTTTTGTGCCGGG
>CASEKM010000069.1 GCA_949288405.1 uncultured bacterium
AAGCCCACATAGTAGGTGTTGTCGTTGAAGGACAGGGCGGTCATGTCCAGCTCGCCGGTGGAGCTGTTGGAGGGCTGACGGTTGAACCACACCAGGGGCTTGTCCTTGTTGGCCACGGTGGTGGCGCTGGTGTCGCCGGTGCTGCCGGCGGGGGTGGAGCCGGAGGCGGAGGAGCTGTCGCCGCCGCAGGCGGCCAGGCTCAGGGCCATAGCGGCGGCCAGAGTCAGTGCAAGAGCTTTTTTCATAGCAATTCTCCTTTTCTCGTGTTTTAAATGGAACTGTCCCGAGGCCCCATGCCTCAGCTTCCATTTAACATAGTTCCATAGTAGAGGAAAACATGCTGGAAAACAAGGGGAAAAAGCACCGAAAACAGGGCAAATTTTTATCCCCCTCCAACAGCTTGTCAAAACTTTGCCCCGGTTTTTTGTGCAACATCTCTAATTTTTGCGGAAGTCAAAGGCAAATAACGCCTTTTGGCTGTCCACACTGAACAGATTGCGCCGGTCCACGATCTGGGTGGAGGTGTCCACCTTCTCTTCCAGCTCTCCCCCCCGCCCCGCCAGGAGCATGTAGGCGCTCTCCACCCCCAGATAGCCCATGGCGTAGGGGTTCTGGACGATGAGGGCGTCCACGCTGCCCTCCTGGAGGCCGTCGATGGTGGCCACGTTGGAGTCGAAGCCCACCAGGAAGACCTCCTCCTGCCGCCCCAGCTGGGCCACCGCCCCGGCGGCCCCCACGCTGGTGGGCTCGTTGAAGGCCAGCAGCACGTTGATCTCCGGGTGGGCCCGCAGCAGGGCGGCGGTGTCGGCCTGGGCCTGCCCGGCCTCCACCAGAGTGGTGACCACCGCGGTCACCTGGGCCCGGCCGCTCTCCGCCAGGGCGTCCAGAGCCCCCTGCTGCCGCTCCTGGCCGTTGGCCGTCCCCTCGTCATAGTTGACCACCCCCACGTTCATGGGGCCCTCCACCCCCTCCAGAGCGGCCTGGGCGGCCATGCGGCCGGCGGCGTAGTTGTCGGTGCCGATGTAGGTGCCCACCTGGTCGGAGGCCACGCCGCTGTCAATGGAGACGATCCGGACCCCCTGCCGGGCGGCCTCGTCGATGGCGGCGGCGTTTTTCTCCTGGTCGATGGCGGAGAAGACGATGGCGTCCACCCCCGCTTCCACCGCCTGGGCGATCATCTGGTTCTGGGCCTCGTAGTCCTCCTCCGTCTCCGGCCCCGACAGGGTGAGGGACAGGTTGTACTCGGTGGCGGCCGCCTCCGCCCCGGCAAAGACGGACAGCCAGAACTCCGTCTGGGTGGACTTGGCGATGAGGGCCACCGAGCGCTGCGCGCCGGCCGCCGGCGCACCGGCGCATCCGGACAGCCCCAGGAGGACCGCCGCCAGCCCCAGGGCCGCCCCTTTAATTCCCCTCATGGTCTCCCTCCTGTATCCTGGGCATGCGGATCTCCACGCTGGTGCCCACGTCCAGCTCGCTGGTGATCCTCAGGCCGTAGTTCTTTCCAAAGTAGATCTTCAGCCGGTCGTTGACGTTTTTGATGCCGATGCCGGTGCGGTCCGTGGGCCCCCGGTCCAGGATGGAGGCCACCTGCTCCGGGCTCATGCCCACGCCGTTGTCCTGGACCAGGAAGAGGATGTCCTCCCCGTCCCGGCGCACCGTCACGTCGATGCGCCCCTCCTCCACCATCAGGTCCAGGCCGTGATTGATGGCGTTCTCGATGATGGGCTGAAGGGTGATCTTGTTGCAGTAGTAGTCCAGGCAGTCCGGGTCCACATGGAACTCGTAAGTGAACTGGTTTTTATAGCGGTACTTCTGGATCTGAAGGTAGCTCTCCGCGTGCTCGATCTCCTTGGCGATGGGAATGAGCTCCTGGCCCCGGCTGATGCTGATGCGGAACAGCCGGGCCAGGGCGTGGACCATCTTCACCGCGTCGGCGTTGCGCCCCCGCTCGCACATCCAGGCGATGGAGTCCAGGGTGTTATAGAGGAAGTGGGGGTTGATCTGGGCCTGGAGGGCCTTCAGCTCGGTCTTGCGCAGGTTGACCTCCTCCTCCCGCACGGTGGACATGAGCCGCTGGATGCGCACCACCATGTGGCCGAAGGAGTCGGACAGCTCCCGCACCTCCCGGCTGCCCCCCACCGGCTGATAGGTGAAGTGGTCGGCGTCCTCCTCAAAGCGCTCCATGGCGCCGGCCAGCCCCCGGAGGGGGCGGCCCAGCACCCGGGACAGCAGCCAGCTGGCCCCCACGGCGGCCGCCAGCACCACCGCCGCCAGCACCAGGGAGAGGCAGATCATTTCCTGTACGTTGCGGTTGACCAGCTCGTCCACATAGCTGACGCCCACGATCCGCCAGCCGCCCCCCTCCACGCCGGCCACACAGTAGATCACCGTGTCGTCCACATAGACCCCGTCCTCCAGGGCGGCCAGGGCGGCCGTCTCCTCGGACTTCAGGCCGGCATACAGCAGCCGCTGCTGGGGGTGGTAGACGATGTTGCCCTCCTCGTCCATCAGGAAGCAGTAGCCCCGCTCTCCGATGCCCACGTTGTTGATGTAGCTGGAGATGCCGGAGAAGCTCAGGTCCAGGGACACCCAGGCGGCCTCACCCCCCGGGGCGATGGGGGCGGTCATGGTGACCACCCAGGGGTAGTACCCCTCAAAGATGCTCTCCACGTGGGGGGCGGTCATATAGGGGCCGTTCACCGCCTGGGCCCGCACAAGGTCAAAGGAGAGGTTCTGAAGGATGTCCTCCCTGGGCTCCCGGCCGGGGGACCAGCAGTCCAGCAGCTCCCCGGCGGCGGAGTAGCTGGTCACCGCCACCACGTCAGGGCGGAATTGGAGAAATGTGGCCAGCAGGGCGTCCCGGGCGGACGCCTCCTCCCCCACCGAGGAGATCACCAGGGACATGGCCTGGCGCATATCCCTCAGGTAGCTGCCCACGGTGCTGGACACCTGGGAGACCGCCTGGGCGCTGTTGGTGCGGGCGCTCTGGACCATGGCGCTGCGGTAGCGGTCCAGAAACAGCAGGATGCAGCAGCACAAAATGAAGGCCACTACCCCCACCACCATGGAGACCAGGATGGTGGTGATCCGCGGCCCCCGGGGGGCGGCGCCGGTCCTCATCCCTCCTCACCCGCCTTCTCCGCGTGCAGGCGGCGGCGCATGGCGTTGGGGGACTCGCCGCAGTATTTTTTGAAGCAGTAGCTGAAATAGTGCTGGTCGGTATAGCCGCACCGGCGGGCGATCTCCTGGACCCGCAGGTCGCTCCCCTCCAGCAGCTCCCGGGCGGCCTCCATCCGCTTGCGGATGAGGATGTTCATAAAGGTCTCCCCGGCGTACTTCTTGATGCAGGCGCTCAGGTGGTTGGGGCTCACGTCCAGCATCCCGCTCAGGGACACCAGGGACAGGCCGGAGTCCATATAGTGCTGGTCCAGGGTGTCCAGGGCCCGCTTGCACAGCAGGCTGCCCCCCCGCACCGCGGGCTCCAGGTCCCCGATGAACTGAGCGCTTCCCTCGGAGCGGTCCCCCTGGCGCAGGGCCTCCATGGCCTCCCGGTAGGCCCCGTGGAGGGCGGCGGGGGTGCACACCATCCGGCTGATCCCCACCCGGCACGCCCGGCCCAGCACCCGGTCCGCCATCTGGGGGATCTCGTCGGCCAGGATGTGCAGGTACTCCTCAAAGTCCGACGGGTTGCCCATCAGGACGGTGATCACCTTCCCGGCGGCAAAAAAGCTGACGCTGCGCAGGTATTTGGAGGCCAGCCGCTCCACCGAGGCCACAAAGGAGGGCACGGTGCGCCCGGTCCCCGACTCGTCCAGCAGGGTGGACACCATCACCGTGTAGCAGGGCCGGTCGTCCGCCCCCCGGAGCAGGCCGCACTGGCGCAGATACTCCTCCGTCTGTCCCTCCTCCTCCGGCTCGGCGTAGTCGTCCAGCACCAGGGGCATGAGGGCCGCCGCCCGCTGGTCCGGGCCGCCGGACGGGGGAGCCGCCTGGCGGAACAGGGAGAACTGGTCGTCGATCTTCTGCCGGATGCCCCGCAGCTCCTCTACCAGCCCCTCGATGGTCAGGGGCTTGAGCATATAGCTGATGATGTTGTACTGGATGGCCTGCTTGGCGTACTGAAAGTCATCATAGCCGCTTAAAAAGGCGATGTTGGTGGCCGGGCGCACCTCCCGCACCTGGCGGGCCAGCTCGATGCCCGAGATAAAGGGCATCCGAATGTCCGTCAGCAGCAGGTCGGGCCCGTGCTTCTCCACCAGCTGGAGGGCGTCCAGGCCGTTGCTGGCGCTGCCGATCAGACAAAACCCCAGGTCCTCCCAGGGGATCATGGTGCACACCGCCTCCCGCAGCTCCTCCTCGTCGTCGGCCACGACGACCGTATACAGGGATCTTCCCGCCATCCCGCGTCTCTCCCTTCTTCCGGGGAGCCTCCGCTCCCCCCTGTTTTCTGGGATTATTATACCAGAACCGCGGGGATCCTACAAACATTTCTTCTGGTTTTTGCCGCCCGCCGCCCCAGCTTCCCCCGCTTTCTCCCTTGTCAGCGGAGCCGTTTTCTGGTAAAGTGTAGGTACTGCACACAAGGAGAACAAAAACATGAAAAATACAAGAAAGTGGGTCTGCGTTCTGGCCTTCCTGATTCTGTTCGCAGGGGTCCAGAGGTTCCTGCATCTGTTCACCCAGGCGGAGTCCTCCGCCCTGTATCTGGAGTGGGAGCGCGCCGCCGTGGCTTCCGCTGACGGCAGCCTGCGGGAGTTCGATCCGCTCTCCCCTCCCCCCGCCCTGGAGGAGGGGGAGTGGTACCGCTTCTCCCTCCAGATGCCGGAGGAGCGGGAGACGGGGATGTGGCTGATCTTTGAGGCCGCCGACCTGGAGCTGTCCGTCACCCTGGACGGGCAGGAGCTGTGGTACTCCGCCGCCGTTCAGGACCCGGACTCCGTCAACCTCAGCCAGGCCCAGCTCTCTCTGCCCGCCGGCGGCGGCGAGGAGCTGACCATGGACGTGCGCCTTGCGGGGGAGGGGACCCCCGATCTCTTCCCCCCTCTGCTCCGCCTCACCGACGACCCCTCGGACCAGGCGGGCGCCATCGCCTATGCCAACCAGTACACCGTCCCTGCCAACACCGCCTCCCGGATCCTGCTTGTCTTCTGGGCCCTGTTCCTGATCGGAGCGGCCCGGGGTGCGCCGGACTGGCGGCTGCTGCTCCCCGCCCTCGCGGTGGGGCTGCGCATGGTCCACCACTCCGCGGTGGGCTACGGCGTCTACTTCTTCTCCCCCCAGGTCCAGGCCGTGCTGGCCAACCCCTGGATGGAGCTCCTGCCCGGTCTGTCCATGGTCCTCTATCTGGCCCTCCAGCGGCAGCGGTCCTTCTGGCGCCTTCTGGGCCTCGCCGCCGCCTGGAGCGCCGGCGGGCTGGCCGTTGTCTTCCTCCTGTCCGCCCTGCGCACTGGGGATCTCCTCCACTACGCCACCCAGGTGCTGGGCATCGTCCGCACGGGCTACCACAGCCTGCTGCTCTACTGGGGCCTGCTGTGGCTCGTCATCGTGTGCGCCCTGATCGCCGTCTGGGAGCTGATCCAGTCCATCGCCCAGGTCTACGGCGAGGCCCGGGCCCTGTCCCTGCGTAACAACCTGTTGATGGCCAACTACCAGGCCCTGGAGCGGAAGGTGCGGGAGAGCGCCGCCCTCCGCCACGAGTCCGCCCACCGGCTGGCCGCCCTGGACGCCAAGCTCCAGGCGGGGGACTTGGCCGGGCTGGAGGAGAGCCTGACCGCCTGGCGGAAGGCCAACAGCGCAGCGGCCCAGACCCTCTTCACCCGAAACATCACCGTCAACGCCATCCTCCAGGACGCCGCCAGCCGGGCCCAGCGGGCGGGCATCCTCTTTCAGGCCTCGGCCCCGGTACCCGAGGAGCTCCCCTTCCCGGACGAGGACCTGTGCGCCCTGCTGATGAACCTGCTGGACAACGCCCTGGAGGGGGCGGAGCGCACCCCGGCGGGCCAGCGCAGGTCCATCCACTTCAAGATGCGCCTCTCCAACGGCTTTTTGTCGGTGCTGTGCGAGAATACCTTCGACGGCCGCTTGTCCGTGGGCGCCGACGGCTCCCTGTACACCACCAAGGAGGACGCGGAGTCCCACGGCTTCGGCCTGCCCCAGATCCGGAACGTGGCGAAAAAATACGGCAGCATGCTGGACATTCGGTACACCGCCTCCCTCTTCACCGTCCAGGCCGCGCTGCAGATCCCCAAGGCGGCAAGAAGGAAGACCGTCATGTGAGCCTGTAATCATCTCTGAGGCCCGCCGCGAAAGCGGCGGGCCTTTGCCTGCAAAAAAGCGGCCGCCCCTCTGTTTTCCCCAAAATGCGGACACGCCCTCTGATAGAATGGAAGAAATCGGAAGGAGCGTGATACCATGAGCAGCTGGCACAGCAAGCCGGCGGCCCGGCTTTTGGAGGAACTGGACGCCAGACCTGGGGGGCTCACCCCCCTCCAGGCGGAGGAGCGGCTGCGCCGCTTCGGGCCCAACGAGCTGGAGCCCCCCAGGCAGGCGGGGCTCCTGGAGCGGGTGTTGGAGCAGCTGCGGGACCCCATGATCCTGGTGCTGCTGGGGGCGGCGGGGGTGTCTCTGGCCGCCA
Organism: uncultured bacterium; assembly: GCA_949288405.1. GTDB lineage: Bacteria > Bacillota > Clostridia > Oscillospirales > Oscillospiraceae > Lawsonibacter. The sequence continues at coordinate 6,635 of CASEKM010000069.1, forward strand.
GCGGCGGGGAGGACTGGCTGGACGCGGTCATCATCCTGGTCATCGTGGTGGTGAACGGCATCCTCTCCATCTCCCAGGAGGACCGGGCCCAGCAGGCCCTGGAGGAGCTGCGGAAGCTGTCCTCCCCCCAGGCCTCCGCCCTCCGGGGCGGAAAGGTGACCAAGATCCCCGCCGCTCAGCTGGTCCCCGGGGACGTGATCCTGCTGGAGGCGGGGGATCTGGTGCCCGCCGACGCCCGGATCCTGGCGTGCAGCCGCCTCCAGGCGGACGAGTCCCCCATGACCGGGGAGTCGGTGCCCGTGGAGAAGGCCCCCTGCGAGTCCCTGCCGGAGGACGCCCCCCTGGGGGACTGGACCAACATGGTCATCTCGGGCACCCTGATCACCGCCGGCCGGGGGACCGCCCTGGTGTGCGCCACGGGGATGGACACCCAGATGGGGCATATCGCCGGCCTGCTGCTGGACAGCGGGGGGACGGACACCCCCCTCCAGCGGCGGATGGGTGAGATCTCCAAGACCCTGTCCTTTCTGTGCCTGTGCGTGTGCGCGGTGATGTTCGGGGTGGGGCTCATCCAGGGGAAGGACCTGCTGGACATGTTCCTCACCGCCGTCTCCCTGGCGGTGGCCGCCATCCCCGAGGGGCTGCCCGCCATCGTCACCATCGTCCTGGCCCTGGGGGTGGGGCGGATGGCCCAGCGGGGGGCCATCGTGAAGAAGCTGCCCGCGGTGGAGACCCTGGGGTGCGCCGGGGTGATCTGCTCGGACAAGACGGGCACTCTGACCCAGAACCGGATGACGGTGCAGCAGCTCTGGGTCCCCGCGGGCGGACGGCGGCGGGAGGCCCTGACGGCGGGCTGTCTGTGCAGCGACGCCCGGCTGGAGTGGCGGGCGGGGGCGCCCGCCGCCCAGGGGGACCCCACCGAGGGGGCCCGGGTGACGGCCGCCGCCCGGGAGGGCCTGGACAAAAACAAGCTGGAGGAGGAGCAGCCCCGCCGGGAGGAGCTGCCCTTCGACTCGGGGCGGAAGCTCATGTCCACCCTCCACGCCCGG
>CASEKM010000070.1 GCA_949288405.1 uncultured bacterium
GCGGGAGCAGCGGCAGGGGCGGGAGCGGGAGCCACAGGAGCGGCAGCCACGGGGGCGGCCACAGGGGCGGCGGCAACGGGGGCAGCGGCACCGGTCTTCTCCACGGTGACACTGTAAACCTTGCCATTCACGGTGACATTGTAGTTCATAATGATTCTTTCCCCTTTTCTGAATAATATAGCAAGTCATCCAGACCCCGTCCCGGACCCGGATGTGTTTTGCCCGGGTCCTCCGCTTGAATTGAATCCTTCAAGCGGAGGACCGCATTTGGTTTATTGTAGCATTTATGCAAGATATCTGTCAAGAAGCTGAGCCGGGAAATTCCGGCGCAGGCCGCAAACTCTTACAGCACGTCGGCGAACGCCTGGATGGCGGTGCTGGCCTGGCCGAAGTCCCGCATCTGCTGGTCCACGCCCAGCTTGATGTGGGGGATGCCGGCGTCGTCCAGAGCCTTCTTCAGGTAGGGGTACTCCATCTCCTCGGGGTCGCAGAACTGCTGCATGAACAGCACCAGGCCCTGGGCGCCGGAGTCCTTCACCAGCTGCACCACATAGTCGGCGCGGCGGTTCTGGCTGGAGGCCTCATCGTACAGGAGCACGTCGTAGTCCTGGTCGGCGAACTGCTGAGCCAGAGCCATCATGGGGTCGCCCTCCTCGCTGGCGTCCACCCGGAAGGCGCGGGTCTCCTGGGCCACGTCGTCGGCGGCGATGGCGATCTTGTTGTCGTCGAAGATCTGCAGCAGCTTGGGGTTGTCGCAGATGATGCCGGAGGTGACGATCTTGCAGCCCTTCCAGTCGGCGGCGGGCAGCTTGGCCAGTTCGGCGTTGAGCTCCTCCAGCTTCTGGGTGTACACGGCGGGCTCCATGAACCAGGCGGCGCGCAGCACGGCGGAGCGCTTCACAGCGGAGATCACGTCGCAGTGCTCGCTGGCCAGCTTCACGAAGGTGCGGCGGGCGGCGCGGTTCTGGTTCATCACCTTGATGGCGGCGCGCAGATCGTCGTCAGAGATGGTCTTGCCGGCGATCTTCTCCAGCTCGCCCTTCACGTGCATGTACTGGTCCACGGTGAACTGCAGGCCGAAGGCGGGCTTGCGGTTCTGGGGGTGAGCCAGGAAGATGCAGGGCAGCTTGCCCTCCATGGCCACGCGGATGTTCTGGCTCATGGGGCGCAGGGTGTCGCAGATGGTGGGGGTGATGATGCCGTCCAGCTGATCCAGGGTGCCGTCCAGCAGCATCTCCAGCGCCAGCTGAGCGATGGTGCAATAGAAGGTGGCGCAGTACTCCTTGGCCATGGCGATGGTCTTCTTGTTGCTGCCCCAGATGCCCATGGGCACCATGCCGGCGGCTACCACCAGCTCCACGGGGGCGAAATAGGGCAGCACGCCGATGACCTTCTTGCCCTCCTGCTTGTACTGGGAGAGGACCCGGTAGGGGTGCTCGGAATACTCTTTAAACTCGTTCAGCAAAACCTCGGTGCTCATTTCGCCTCGGCCTCCTTCTTCGCTTGATTGGCCTCCATGGCCTCGACCAGGCCCTGGACGCGGGTCTCATACTGGGCCTCGTTAAAGTTCCGGGGATCGGCCTGGTCGCCGTCGAAGCCGGCGCAGGGGACGCCCAGATCCTTGGTGAAGCGGCGCTGCATCTCGGCCATGTAGCCGGACCAGGGCTTGCAGGAGCGGTTGTAGTGGACCAGCACGCCGTCCACCTTGTTGTCCCGGCAGATGCCCTCACGCCAATCCACGCCCTGCTCGATACACACGGAGTTGGGGGCCTTGTAGTAGGCGCGGGCCATCTCGTCCATGTTGTTGTACACGAAGCCGAAAGCGGGGGCGTACACCACGGCGGTGACGTTGACGCCATGGGCCTTCAGAGGCTTGAACAGGTTGGGCAGCTTGGGCCAGCAGGGGATGCCCTCGAACATGACGCGGTACTTCTCGGGGAAGGGCGTGGTGCTCTTGCCCTCCTTGACGGCCTCGGCCAGGTCCTTCTCCAGCAGCTCGAAGGCCTCGGCGGCCTCCACCTTGCCGCGGGCGGTCACCACGTCGGCCATGTGGTTGAACAGATCGAAGCCGCTGTAGGGGGCGGGCTTGTACTGCAGGTAGTCGCAGACGCGCAGCCAGGCCTTGGCGGTGCGGTTGGCGTTCTCACAGGCGTGCTCGAACTTCTTCTCGTCGAACTTCTTGCCGGTGAGCTGCTCCAGCTGGTGGATAGCGGCGTCAAACTGAGCGCGGACATAGGCCACGTTGGTGTCGTGGACCTCCACGGTGTTGTTGTAGGGGATGTCGATCATGATCAGGGGGATGTTGCACATACGGGCGATGTTCTCATACCACTTGGTCATGCAGTTGCAGATGTTGTTGCAGCACAGCACGAAATCGGGCTGAGGCATGCGCATCTGGCGGTAGGGCTTGATGGCCTCCCGGCGGAAGTTCTTGTAGGCGATCTCCTTCTCGGTGGTCTCGGGCAGGGCCTCGATCTCATAGATGTCATCCAGCACGGTGTAGGGCTGCATGGTCTTGGGATCCTTCTTGGGCTTGCCGGTCTCGGGGTCGATGACCACGTTGCCGTTCTCGTCCTTCAGGGGCTTGCCGCTGTTGGGGTTGATGACGTACTCCAGGGTCTCGGGGTCGAACTTCCGGGCGGCGCGCTTGCCGGCGGCATAGGCCAGGCTGATGCGGGCGTAGCCGCAGATGTCGTTGTCATAGCCCAGATCCTCGGCGGCCTTGCACATGATCTCGCCGTCCCGGTTGGCGGCGATGCCGGCGGCCTGGTTCTCGGGGTACATGACGTTCAGATCAAAGGCCTCGGCCAGCTCGCAGGGGAACTTGGAGCTGGACCAGCCCACCAGCTTACCCTCGGCGTGGGCCTTCCGGGCGTCGGCGTAGACGTCCTCCACGACCTTGCGCAGAGCCTTTACGCCAGGACTAACTTCTTTTGCCATAGTAAATCTCCTCCCTACTTGATAGGCAGTTTCAAATGCTTACGCGCACTGGGGCTCAAGCCTTGTGCGCTCTCTTATAACGGTCATAGGCGAACAGGGCCGCCCCCAGGGCCCCGTTGTACTGGGTCAGCGGGGATGTGTGGATGGTGCGGCCCAGCTCCTCCTCCAGAGCCTTCACCACGCCGGTGTTCTGAGCCACGCCGCCGGTCATCACCACCAGCTCCTTGGCGCCCACCCGGTGGGCCAGACCGGCCACCCGGCTGGCCACGGAGTGGTGGATGCCGTTGATGATGTCCCGCTTGTCGGAACCCTGAGCCAGCTGGCTGATGACCTCGCTCTCGGCGAAGACGGTGCAGGTGGAGCTGATGGACAGGTTCCGTGTGGACTGGGCCCCCAGATCTCCCAGCTCCTCCACCTTCACCTCCAGTACCCGGGCCATTACGTCCAGGAACCGGCCGGTGCCGGCGGCGCACTTGTCGTTCATGACGAAGTTGGTCATGACGCCGTTTTCGATCTGGAGCACCTTCACGTCCTGGCCGCCGATGTCGATGACGGTGTGCACGTCGGGGAACAGGAAGCTGGCCCCCTTGGCGTGGCAGCTGAGCTCGCTCATCTGATAGTCGGCGATGCCCTCCAGGGAGTTGCGGCCGTAGCCGGTGGCCAGGGTGAAGGCCATGTCCGCCTCCTTCATGCCCGCGTTCTCCAGCACCTGGTCGATGGCCCGCTGGGGGCCGCTGGTGCCGGCGCCGACGGCGATGAGGGACTTGGCCACGATCTCCTTGCCGTCAGCCAGGATGACGCACTTGGAGGCGGTGGAGCCGATGTCGATGCCTAAGGTGTAGATACTCATAAAACTTGCGGTCTCCTACTTGTGAGGCTGCCCGGGCGGCGGGCGGCCGCCCGGGCGCGGAAATCCTTACTTATGCAGCTTGTTGTAGTCGGCAATGATCCGAGGCAGCAGCATCTGATGGAAGGGGCAGATGCTCTCGGGGTTCTGGTAGCAGGAGTCGGTGAAGGCCACGATGTAGTTACGCATCATGGGCAGATCCACGATCTCGTCCACCAGGCCGGCCTTGGCGCAGAAGAAGGGCTTGGACTTCTCGTCATAGTCGTCGATCAGCGCGTTCATCTTGTCGATGGTGGGCTGCAGATCCTTGCCGGCCTTCTGGTCCTTGGCCAGACGGCTGGTGTACATGGCGTTGGCGGCGGTCTTGCCGTTCATGACGTTGATCTCGGTGGCGGCGGTGCCCAGGGAGAAGGCGTTGTTGTCGTTGCCCTGGGGGCCGCCCAGCACGTAGTGGGCGGCGGCGGTGCCGCGGCGCAGGGTGATCTCCATCATGGGCAGCTTGCTGGACTGGATGGAGTAGATCAGGCTCTGGCCCAGACCCAGCAGCTCGGCGACCTCGGCGTCGTCGCCCACGTCAATGCCGGTGGTGTCCTGGAGCCACACCATGGGGATGCGGTCACGGGCGCACAGGGTGACGAACTCGTTCATCTTGATCAGGCCCTGGCGGTACAGCTTGCCGCCGGCAGCCATAGCCTGGCCGTACTTCTCCACCTTGTACTCGGGGTAGTTGGGGAACACGCCCTGCTGGTTGGCCACCACGCCCACCAGAAGGCCGTCCACCTTGGCCAGGCCGGTGATCATCTCGGGGCCGTAGCCCTTCTTGTACTCCATGAACTGGCTGCCGTCGAACAGGCGGGCGATGACGGAGTACATGTCATAGGGACGGTTCTTGTTGTTCAGCACCAGGTCGTACAGCTCCACGTCGGAGGCGGCGGGGGACTGGGGAGTGTCCACGCGGAAGAACTCCAGGTCGTAGGTGGGCAGCATGTCCACATACTTCTTGATGCCCTCGATGACGCCCTCCTGGGTCTGATAGACCTCGCGGAAGAAGCCGGTGACGCCGTAGTGGATGGACACAGATCCGGGAGGATCGGCGCGCAGGCCCTTGGTGGCCTCGATCTGGGCCAGGGCGGTCTCCATATCCACGTGGGGCTTGGGGTTCATGCCGCCCACGATGCCGGCGCCGCCCACGGCCATGTTGGCCTTCTCATGGGCGATGAGGATGGTGGGGCTGATGGAGTGATAGCCGCCGCCGGCGGGGTTGGTGCCGTGGATGCCCACGATGACGGGCACGCCCAGCTGGTTGAGCTCGGAGTTGCGGTAGAAGGGGGTGCCGCCGCCCCGGCGGTTGGGGTACACCAGCTCCTGCTGGTCCAGCTCCACGCCGGCGCACTCCAGCAGATAGATCAGGGGGATGCGCAGCCGCTTGGCGGTGTCGCTGCCCCGGAGCAGGTTGTCGGCCTGGCCGGGCACCCAGGTGCCGGCGTGCTTCTTGTTATCGGAAGCGATGATGCAGCACCACTTGCCGTTGACGCGGCCCAGGCCCTTGATGATGGAGGTGGTGCCGGTCTTGTTGTCGTTGGGGTTGTACAGGCTGTTCAGGGGGCACCAGGTGCCGGGGTCCACCAGCAGGGTGACCCGCTGCATGGCGGTGAGCTGGCCCCGGGAGTTCATGGCCTCGTCGGGCTTGCCCTTCTCCAGGCCGGCCACAATCTTGGCATGGATGTCCTCCTCAATGGCCTTCAGTTCCGCTACGTTCTCGGGGTTGGCGTGGACCGCCTTGCCCACGGTGGGCATGTTCTGGAAGTAGCGGGGCATAGAATAGTTACCCAATGTAATTTCCTCCTTTGGATGACTTTATGGCTCCGTTATGGATGGGTTTGCGGGGGAGGCCGCAGCCTTAAAAGTTACAAAAGTTACACCCCCATGTAGGCTCGAGCTGAATCCCTATCATCAGCAGCGCCAACAGGAGCAGTGCAATCCACAGCCCCCCGCCGCCGCGTCCCATCTCTGTCTTACTCCTTGGGGACCTTGATGAAGGCCTGGCCGGGGTCGATCTCCTCGCGGATGAGCTTGATGATGTCGGGACCGGGGCCCTCCATCAGCTCGGCGCGGGACACGTCCACCTCGAAGCCGGTGTTCTCCTGGACCATCTCGGGGGAGGAGAACGGATAGTAGTAAGCCAGGTACATCCGCTTGGTCTCCTCGTCGAACTTCATGATGCCCAGGTCGGTGACCACCATCTGGGGGCCGCGGTTGCCGGGCAGGCCGGCGCGCTCACGGCCGCCGGGGCCGTCCATCCAGCCGCAGGAGGTGATGTAGTCGATCTTCTCCATGAAGCGGCGCTTCTGGTGCTGCATCATGATGATGGTGTTGCAGTAGGTGGCGATGCCGTTGGCGCCGCCGGAGCCGGTGAACCGGGTCTGGGGCTTCACATAGTCGCCCTTGCCGTAGATGCAGGTGGAGTTCACGTTGCCGTAGGGGTCGATCTGGGCGCCGCCGATGAAGGCCACCAGACGAAGCGCACGTTGGGCCACTGCACGGCGCAGTGGGCCATGAAGCGGTTGTCGCCCACGGAGCGGGGCACCTCAACGGGGGAGCAGTCCATCAGGCCGCTCTCCACGATGGGATGGCAGGAGGGGCACACGGCCCGCTTGGCCAGGGAGGCGCCGATCAGGGGAAGGCCGGTGCCCACGATGACGATCTGATTCTCCTTGATGTTCTTGGCGATGGCGTACGCCTGCATTTCCTGCTTGGTATACTTGGTATAATCAGACATTGTAATGTACCTCCCAACTGTTAGTGTCTGGTGGAATAACCCAGGTGAGGCTCGTTCTTCAGCCGCATCAGGCGGGAACCGCCGATCTTGTCCAGCAGCTCCTCGTTGTCCTTCACGCTGTAGACCCACTTGTCCAGATAGTCCTTGAAGGTCTCGGGGAAGGCCACGCCGTTCTTGGCGTCGTCGGCGGCCTTGCGGGCGCGGGCGGCGGCGTCGGCCAGCTTGGCGTCCTCGGGCTTGCCGGCGGCGGCCTTCTCGGCCTTGACGGCGGCCTTCTCCAGCTGAGCCTTGGCATCCTCGGCGTCCTGATACTTGGAGGCCTTGTCGTACTCCTTCAGGGCGTGGGAGTCGTTGTCGTAGTAGTTGTAGCACTGGGAGGGCCAGGCGCCGTAGGGGCAGTGGACCACGGCGTTGACGCACTCGCCGAACACCTTGGTCAGGGTGGGATCGCGGCGGATGTACTCGTCGCTCACCAGCTCCTCGCAGGTGACGATGACCTTGCGGGCGGCCACGGCGATGTCAACATCGTGGAACTCGTCGCCCTCGATGATGCAGGTGCCGTCGGGAGAGGCCTTCTGCACATGGATGACGGCGGTGTCCAGCTTGGGCACGGGGACGGCGACCACCTTCTGGCCCGGCTCAAAGGGGTTCTCGATCTCCACACACTTCAGGTCGTCCACCTTGTCCAGAGCCTTGCGCTGCTCCTCGCTGATGCCCCAGTACTTCATCAGACCGGAGCCCTGCATCAGGCGCACAGGCAGGAAGGGCAGGCCCAGGGAGGCGGCGTGCAGCTGCAGCATGAGCACGTCCTGAGAGTAGTCCTCATAGGTCAGCTGCCCCTTCTCGATGGCGGCGCGGAAGCGGCGGGACACGTTGGTGTAGCCGGAGTTGGCGGTGTAGCAGTTGATGTACGCCTTCACCCGGCCCTCGCCGATGAGCATGTCCCAGTCGCCGCCGGCAGGGCCGGCCCAGACGGTGAAGTCCTTCTGGCCCTGGCGGAGGATCTCGCCCACCACGGCGTAGGGCTTCCGGTTGGTCGTAAAGCCGCCGAAGGAGATGCAATCCCCGTCCTCGACGAATTTCGCGACCGCGTCGTGCAAGGTGTATACTTTGTTCATAGTTAAAACCCCCATTACACTATAGTTTTTGATGTACGGTGTTGGTTTCGGCGGACCGCATCCGCGGTCCAGGGTAATGCGCGCGGTTCATCAGGGTCTAGTGTAGCACAAGATATGCAAGCGGTCTTTGGGGAACTTGGCAAAAAGTTTGCATATCTTCGCTTCCTGTGTTATAATATCACAGCCGACAAAGCAGAGCAAGTCTTTTCCAGATTTTTTGCACGAATTGTACAGTTTCCCCACGGGAGGCCCCGCCCTATGACGCAGATCGATTTTCACCTGCAGCTCAACCACAACGACAACTGGAGCATGAGCCGTCTCCACTTCCATGACTACTGCGAGCTGCTGCTCCCCCTCACCAGCCCCGGCAATATTTTCGTCAACGACCAGGTGTACCCCCTGCGCCGGGGGACCCTCTATCTCATCGGGGAAAATACCCTCCACCGCACCATCGCCACCGGCTTTCACGCCCGGTACGTGCTCCACATCGGCCGGGCGGCCCTGTCCGCCCTGTCCACCCCCCAGACCGACTTCAGCCGGATGGGACAGGCCGTCTTCCTCCGGGCCGACATGTCCAACGAGCAGATGATCGACCTGATCGAGCGCTTTCAGGCCCTGGAGCGGAACAAAAACGACGGCGCCTTCGGCAGCGACATCCAGCAGACCATCGCTCTGCTGAACCTGCTGATCCAGGCCGCCCCCCTCCTCAACGCCGCCACCGCCGGCGACGCCGTCCGCAGCAAGGACTTCCTGCGGGTCTCCCCCATCCTGGACTATATCCGGGACCACCTGTCCGAGCCCCTCACCCTGGACGCCATCGCCGGGCAGTTCTATTTGAGCAAGCACTACCTGTGCCGCATCTTCAAGGCGGCCACCGGCTTCTCCGTCATGGAGTACATCATCTACAGCCGGGTGCTCAGGGCCCGGCAGCTGCTCAAGGAGGGGGCCAGCGTCCAGCAGGCCGGAGAGCTGTCCGGCTTCTCGGACAACTCCCACTTCATCCGCACCTTCGGCCACCTGACCGGCACCTCCCCCGGCCGCTACGCCCGGGAGCACCAGGGCACCGACGCCGCCCCCATGCTGGGCAGCCGCACGGAGCCGTGAGATATCTGTAGCACCGAAGGGGAGAGGATCGTATCATGGCCCGATACGATCCTCTCCTTTTTAGAAAACAAATCGCGGTGAAGCAGGACAAACGACTTTATTATCACAAAATTCCGGCTTTGGAACACGGGGATCGGTTGCTCACAGCGGCGCGCCGTACTATGATATGGAAAGCCTGCCCCAGCCATCTGAGCCGGATCTGACAGACAAAATGGAGAACCCTATGAGAGAAGTAGATCCCAACCACACCCCCCGGGCGCTGGCTTTTGAACTCTGGATGAACGCCCCCCTGCCCATGGTGACCCTGATGAAGACCCTGGATGTAACTCAGCTGGTGCGGCTGAGCCGAAAGCGGGGCTTCAAATTCAATATGCTCCTGTGTTGGTGCATCGGAAAGGCGGCAGCCGGGATGGAGGACTTCTACCTGCTTCCGGTGGGAGACAAACTGATGCAGTACGACCGCCTGGCCGTCAATACGGTAGTACGCACCCGGAACGGCGGCATCGCCACCTGCGACATCCCTGTCTCCGACCACCTGGAGCAGTTTGACCGGGATTACCGGAAGCTCACCGGGCAGGTCCGGGAGCGCGGAGAGGACTATGAATTGGGCGAGGACTATATGGTCATCGGCACCTCCGCCCTGGCGGGGTATGAGATCGACGGCGCGGTGAACATCTACGCCGGGTGCTACAATAACCCCTTCCTTATCTGGGGCAAGTACCGGAAAAAGTGGCTGCGCGCCACTCTGCCGGTGTCCTTCCAGTTCCACCACACCCAGATGGACGGCATCCCGGCGGCGGAATTTTTGGAGCGGCTGCAGCGGGAAATCCGTCAACTTTGAAATTTCTTCTTGACTTTGGCGCTTCGTCGGCAGCGTTTTGTACGTGAAAACGCCGTCTGAGGAGATTTCCCGATTTGTCAGCATTCTCCAAAGCCGTTTTTCCTAACTAGGTTTTATTTCCCGCGGAATTTGTAGATACTTTTGGCTGGTCAGCCTTATTTATTGCAGGATCCAGCATCCAATACAGCCACAGGAGGAGATCCAATGATCTTATATTTTTCCGGCACCGGAAACAGCGCGTATGTCGCAAAACGAGTGGGCAAGGCCACCGGCGATGCGGTGGTGGATCTCTTTGAGAAGATCTGCGGCCGCGACTTCTCCAGCATCCACACAGAGCGCCCCCTGGTCGTCGTAACACCCACCTACGCGTGGCGGCTCCCGCGGATCGTAGAGGACTGGATGGAGCGCACCCCCTTCACGGGAAATCAGGACGTCTATTTCATCCTGACCTGCGGGGAAAATATCGGGAACGCGGGCAAGTATCTGGAAGCGCTGTGCGGGAAAAAGAACCTGAAAAATTGCGGCTGCATGGGGATCGTCATGCCGGAGAACTATATCGCCCTGTTTGCCACGCCGTCCCCGGAGGAGGCCGCCCGGACGATCGCCCAGGCGGAGCCGGCCATCCAGCAGGCAATCCGCCACATTGAGAGCGGGACGCCCTTTCCCCGGCCTAAGATCTCTGTTCTGGACGTCCTGTGCAGCGGGCCGGTCAACAGCCTGTTCTACCCCTTGTTCGTTCACGCCAAAAAATTCTGCGTCACCAGCGCGTGCATCTCCTGCGGCAAATGTGCTTCAGTCTGCCCGCTCAACAATATTCACATGGAGAACGGCAGGCCAGTCTGGAAACATAACTGCACCCACTGCATGGCCTGCATCTGCCGCTGCCCTACGGGGGCCATCGAATACGGCAAACACAGTAAGGGCCTGCCCCGCTACGTCTGCGGCAAAGAGGTTTGATTCAGCTCTGCGGCTGGAAGCGGCAGGGCGAATGTTTCCGGTATCAATAGAACTACAGGGCAGGCGCCGTCACGGCGCCTGCCCTGTGCTGTATCATCTGTCGTCAAAGCTGCATTTTCAGACTCGGGTAAGGTCTGCCCTGCTCGTCAAGCTCCCACCGCTGACAGACGTGGAACCCCATGTGCTCATAAAAGCCCCGGGCCTGGGGATTCTGCTCGTTGACCGTGACCTCACGAATTCCAAAGCGCTCCATGCCGTACCGGACGAGTTTTTTGCCCAGCCCCCTCCCGCGCTCCTCCGGAGCCAGAAACAACATTTCCAGCTTTTGCCCGTCAATGCCCATGAAGCCCGCGGGGGTGCCGTCTCCCCTCCACGCAACCATCAGGTGGGGCACTTCCCGGAGGGCCAGGGGCACATAGGGCTTGATCTCCGCCACTTCACCGGCGGACAGAAACAGGTGGGTCGCCCGGACGGAGCACTCCCACACCTCCAGCAGCTGATCCATCAGCTGGGGCGGCCGGTCGGTGACCTCCGTGATCTCTCTGTGCATAGTTGTATCCCTCCCTGTGGAAAAATCCTGACGCTATCATACAGGAGCGGGGGCGGGAAAGTCAAGGGATGGAGCCCTGTTTCACCGGAGCGCCCCCAGTTAGGCTGGCGGCTCTGCTTCTCTGAATATGGGTGGCCATTGTCAGGCTTTATGTGCAAGAAGGGCTGTCGTTTATGGCAACACAGTGGCAAAAAATTTTTCTCCAGCCTCAAACCAGAGTGCAGTTACCGCCGCAAGCCAGCCACTTTAAGTTCTGAATAATGGCGGGCCGCCATTTCTAACCGGGCGCGGAATCGAAATTGTCCCCGCTGCATTGGGAAGGTGACTGCACCGGAAAAATCGCTGGCCCACCCCCATCCGCGCCTTGCACAGCAGTGGTGTTTCTCCTAGAACGGACGCTCACCCAAAGGGACGTCCTCCCTCACTCCGATAAAAAGGTGTGGTGGCAATGTTCCGCCGGTCATATCTGGAACGCAGCGATATCCGGCCAGGTCTGAGGAAACGGTTGTCCCTACTGCGGAAATAAGCGGATCCTGCCTGGCTATAACAACCTTGCCGCAACCAATCCGGAGCTTCTGAACGAATGGGATTACCATAAAAATTCTGTTCAGCCAACCGAAGTCTTCGCTGGAAGCCAGAAAACACATATTGGTTATGCGAAAAAGGACACAGCTGGCAGGCCACCATATATAAACCCTGTTCGCGGCACCCAGTGTCCCCACTGTGCTGGAAAATACGCTGTCCCGGGGGAGACTGACCTGGCGGCAAACGTTCCCTTTCTGGCCGAGGAGTGGCACCCGGAGAAAAACAAGCCTCTGACCCCTCAGAATGGGACCACTGGGAGCAGCCGTAAGGTGTTGTGGAAATGCAGACGCTGCGGCTTTGAATGGCAGGCTAACATATGGTCCCGGTGCAAAGGCAGGGGGTGCCCGCGCTGCGCCAGGAAAATAAAATCTCCTTCAGGGCCTACCTAGTCAAAGTCACCGGCTAAGCCGGCTGAAGGGCAGGAATTTTGTCCTGCCCTTGCTCGCCCTCAAACAATATTTCTTTTCTGTTTCATTTTAGATCACGGCCCAGTTCATAGGCCTGCTGGGGGTACTTGGAGCGCCTGGTCATGGATGGGGTGCCACAGCCCTTGCCCCACACGGCCCCCACGTCCCGCAGATTCAGATACCGCACCAGAGTCTGGTAATGGGCCTCCAGCGCCTCAAAGGTCCAGCTGTCGCTGTTCCAGGCGGCGGCGAGGATGGCCGACTTCATGTGCCGGCTCTGGATGCTGCTGTTGAAGGCGCAGAAGCGGTCGATGAGGGTCTTCAGTTGGGCGGACATCCCGTAGTAGTACAGGGGCGTCACAAACACCACCATGTCCGCGCCCAGGATCTGCGTTCGGACGATCTCCATGTCATCCTTCTGGACGCAGGGGCCCTCATATCCGCAGTGGATGCACCCGGTACAGGGGTGGATCTTGCTGTGGGCGGCGTCGATGACCTCCACCGTGTGGCCGGCCTCCTGAGCGCCCCGGATGAACGCGCCGGCCAGCAGGTTGGAGGAGCCGTTTTTGTTGGGGCTGCCCTCCAGGACAACGATTTTCATGTCTGTGCCTCCTTACTGTTCCTCAGCGAGCAGCTCCCGGCAGGCGTTCAGGGCGTTGAACAGGCGGGGGATGCCCATGTAGGCGCTGGCGTGGACCAGTGCGCACACCACTTCCTCCCTGGTGCTCCCGGTCTTGAGGGCCCCCGCCACATGGCTTTTCACCTGGACCTCCGCCCCGCCCAGGGCGGCCAGGAGCACCACCGTCAGCAGTTCCCGGGTCCTCTGGTCCAGCCCGGCGCGGGTATGGAAGTCCCCGAAGCAGTGCTCGGTGAGAAAGCGAGGGAGCGCCGCATCAAAGGGCTTGGGCAGCCAGGCATAGCGCACCTTGATCTCGTCCCCATAGATCGCCAGCCCCTTCTCATACCGTTCCCCGTCGGCCACGGTCCCCTGCCTGGGCAGTGGGAGGGAGACGCCGCGGGCGGTGAGTACCTCGTCGAGTACGCCGATGGCGTTCAGTGTCCGGGGGAAGCCGAGAAAGGGCGCACACTGGTAGACGGCCTCCCGGAGCTCCACCGGGGTGCAGCCCACGTTCAAACAGGCATTCAGGTGAGCCTTCAGCTGGGGCAGGGCCTGGATGGCGGTGAGGACGGTGATGGTCACTAGCTCCCGCATCCGGTTGTCCAGGCTCCCGGTATAGCAGAGTTCTCCGAAAATGTACCTCTGGAGGATCTGCATGAACTCCCCGTCCGTTCCGTCCGCCCCGGCGGCACTCTGGTGAAACAGTTCCTCTACCTTTTGGTTCGTTCTCTCAATCCGATCCATACAAAACACTCCTTTCAGCTCAATTTGCCGTATTCACCGTCGCTCACCGGCTCCAGCCACTCATTGGAGCAGCCCTCGCCGGGCATCTCGACGGCGATGTGGCTGAACCAGGCGTCCTTTTTGGCCCCGTGCCAGTGCTTGACCCCGGCGGGGATGAAGATGACCGTGCCGGGCGTCAGGCTCTGCGCCTCCCTGCCCGCCTCCTGATACCAGCCCTCGCCGGCGGTGCAGATGAGCAGCTGCCCGCCGCCGGTCTT
>CASEKM010000071.1 GCA_949288405.1 uncultured bacterium
TAGGCCAGCACCGCCCAGGTCTTCATCAGGGCGGCGGCCACCAGCAGCTGCCCCAGGTTGTGGAAGACGGCGGAGACGGGGCTGCACAGCCAGAGCTGCTCCTTGGTGAACAGGCGGCGCAGGAGGGTGAGGACCGCCCAGCACAGCAGTCCGCCCCCCAGGCTGTAAAAGAGGGTCATCATCTGCCCGGAGAACACCGACCCCAGGAATACCCGGGCCGTCAGGATCATCAGGGCGTCCCCCGGCCCCAGCACGAAGACGGCGTACACGGTGACGATGTTGGCCAGCCCCAGCTTCACCCCGGGGATGGGGATGGCCACGGGGATCTGGGCCTCCGCCATGAAGATGGTCAGGGCGATGGCGGTGAGCAGGGCCAGCCGGGTGAGGCGGCCCGCCCGGTTACCCTGCGGCGGCGTCGGCATAGCTGTCCCCTCCTGTCACTTGGATGATCACCTGGTGGGGCAGGCAGACGATGGGGACCGAAGCGTCAGAGATCCACCCCTGCCGGACGCACACCTGGTCGGGGCAGTTGGCGCTGGCCACCCGGATGCGGCCGGGGGCCGCCTCCACCACATTTTCCGCCCCGTCCTCCCCCGCCAGGGAGATGGTGTACGGCTCCGTCACCTGGTCCAGGCGGATCTCCTCCACCAGCTCCCCGTACTGGTAGACGGCGGCGGTGACGGCGCTCTGGGCGTGGGCGCGCTGCCACAGGAGGAAGGCGGCGCAGATCAGCACTGCGGCCGCCAGGGCGGCGGCCAAAACGGCGGTCCTTCGCTTCATGGGGCGATCACCGCCGCTTCCAGACCCTGGGCCGGCTCAAAGCAGTCCTCCAGCCCCTGGGTGATCTGGACGGAGCCGTCCTCCGCCGTAAGGATCAGCTCCACCTCCAGCTCCGGGTGGTCCCGCCAGAAGTCCGCCGCCCTCTCCGCCCCCATGACGAACAGGGCGGTGGACAGGGCGTCGCACACGGTGCCGTCGGCCCCGATGACGGTGACCGAGCTCAGCCCCCCGCGGGCGGGGGCGGCGGTGTCCGGGTCCATGATGTGCCAATAGCGGGTCCCGTCTTCCTCAAAGTACCGCTGATAGCCCCCGGAGGTGACCACCGCCTGGTCCACGATCTCCACCACCCCCAGGGCGGCCTGGCCGTCCTGAGCGGGGTCCTGAATGGCGATGCGCCAGGGAGAGCCGTCCGGCCGGGCCCCCACCGCCTGGATGTTGCCCCCCAGGGACAAGAGGGCGGAGGCGGTCCCCGCCTCCCGCAGCTGGCGGGCCAGCAGAGCGCCGGCGTACCCCTTGGCCACCGCGCCCAGGTCCAGCTCCATGCCCTCGGGCAGACGGGCGCGGGCGCCGGCGGCGTCCAGCTCCAGGCGGGTGTAGTCGATGAGGGGGACCAGGGCCTCCAGCTCCTCCCGGGCGGGCACCCGGTAGTCCCCGGTGGTGAAGCCCCAGGCCCGCACCGCCGGATAGGCGGTGAGATCCAGGGCCCCGTCCGTGAGGGCGCACAGGGCCAGGGCCTGGTCCAGCAGTTCTGCCGTCTCCGGGGACAGGTCCACCCAGGCCCCGCCGCTGTGGTCCAGGGCCCAGATCTCACTGCCCTCGTCGGTCACGTCCCACAGGTCCTCCAGGCGGTAGATGGTCTCCGCCGCCTGGGCGGCCCGCTCCTCCGCCCCATCTCCATAGACCTCCAGGGACATCACCGTGTCCATGGCGAAAATCTGGCTGCTGGCGGACGGCTGCTCCTGGGCGCACCCCGCCAGCAGCAGAGCGGCGGCCAGAGCCAGGGCCGCCGGCGCGTGTTTTCTCATGTTCTCACCTCGGCTTCGGAAGGGCCCTCACAGCACTTCCCGGTACAGGGCGGCGGCGTCCGCCTTGCCCACGCTGTCCGCCACGGCCAGCACCTCCACCTTCACGGTGCGCTCGCCGAACTTCAGCTCCAGCACGTCCCCCGCCTTCACGTCGTAGCTGGCCTTCACCGGGCGGCCGTTGGCGGTGACCCGCCCGTTGTCGCAGGCCTCGTTGGCCACGGTGCGCCGCTTGATGAGCCGGGACACCTTCAGCCATTTATCCAATCGCATAGTCAAACTCCTTTGGTGATGCAAGCCCAAAAAGCGGGCGCCGTTCAGGCGGCGCCCGCTTTTCAGAACCAGAACTTATTTGGACACCGCGTCCTTCAGGGCCTTGCCGGCCTTGAACACGGGCAGCTTGGCCTCCCCGATGGGGATCTCCTCGCCGGTGCGGGGGTTGCGGCCCACGCGGGCGGCGCGGGTCTTCACCTCAAAGGAGCCGAAGCCCACCAGCTGGACCTTCTCCTCCTGGGCCAGGGCCTCGGTGATCGCCTCTACCATGGCGGTGATGGCGGCCTCGGCGTCCTTCTTGGACAGGTCGGCCTTCTCCGATACGGCGTTGATGAGTTCAGTCTTATTCATGGTCGTATTCCTCCTAAAGTAAATCAGCGGCCTGTACTCGGCCTGTCGTTGATGCGGGGGAAGAGCGCTTGTCCGCGTTCAGAGGTCGGCCTCCTGCTCCTTGGCGCGGGCCCACAGGGCCTCCAGCTCCTCCAGGGACAGGGTGTTCAGGGGGCGCCCGCCGGCGCCCTCCTCCACGGCCTGGAAGCGGCGGATGAACTTGTCGCAGGCCCGGGTGAGGGCCTGTTCGCTGTCCACCCCCAGGAAGCGCCCGGCCTTCACCGCGGCGAAGAGCAGGTCGCCCAGCTCCTCGGCCGGGTCCCCGTCGCCCTGAGCGGCCCGGCGCAGCTCCTCCGCCTCCTCGGAGAGCTTGTCCAGAGCGGGACCGGCCTCCGGCCAGTCGAAGCCCGCCTTGGCGGCCTTGCTCTGCACCTTCTCCGCCCGGATCAGGGCGGGGAGGGAGCGGGCCACCGCCTTCAGGGTGTCGGAGGCGGTGCGCTGGTCCTTCTCCACCTGCTTCTGGGCGTCCCAGGTGTCCAGCGCCTGGGCGCAGTCGTCGGCGTGGGCCTGCCCGAAGACGTGGGGATGGCGGAAGACCATCTTCTTGGCCACCCCGTCCACCACGTCGTCAAAGGTGAACAGCCCCTCCTCCCGGGCCATCTGGGCGTGGAACACCACCTGGAGCAGGACGTCCCCCAGTTCCTCCTTCAGGTGCTCGGGGTCTTGCTCGTCGATGGCCTCCACCACCTCATAGGCCTCCTCCAGCATATTCCGCCGGATGCTCTCGTGGGTCTGCTCCCGGTCCCAGGGACAGCCGCCCGGCGCCCGGAGCAGGGCCATGATGCGGCGCAGATCTTGGATGTCATAGCGCTCCATATACTGAAAATCTACCACAATTTCGCTTCCTTCGCAAGGTATTTTTTACATATTATCGATCAAAGATGCAGGAGACGGGCAATTTTCTCCCCCTTGGGCATGAGCATCAGGTCCTCCCGGGTGAGCGCCCGCAGGGCGACGATCAAAATTCCGTAGATGACCACCGCCACCAGGATGGCGGTGAGGGCGGCCAGGGCGTTGCCCGTGCGGCTCAGACCCAGCACCTCATGGGTGACGGTGTCCGCCTCCATCAGGATGCCGGTGGCCGCAAACAGCTTGGACAGCAGGCCGTACACCGCCCAGGCCCCCAGTCCCATCAGGGCGGAGGCGGCCAGCGGCTTGGCAAACACCTGGACATACCGGGGACGGCGGGGGATCACCCGGGCGATGAGCACCAGGTCCAGCCCCATGCACAGGGCGAAGCACAGGATATTGCCCATGGGGGCCCCGTAGATGCCGACGCCCGGCTGGACCACCACGTTGTAGTTGGTGATGATCTTCACCACGCCGCCCGCCACCATGATGACCACCGGCAGATTCACAAAGCCGTGGGCCTGGAGGATGGAGTTGCACACCAGCATCATGCACACAAACAGGGTGGCCAGACCCAGGGTGGACAGCAGGGGGCCGGCCAGCTGGGGGTTCAGGTTGGGGAAGATGAGGGACATGATGGGCTCGCCCAGGACGAACAGCCCCACCGCCATGGGACAGGCGGCCAGGGCGGAGATGCGCAGGGCGGAGCCGGTGATCCGGCCCGCCCCCCGGCGGTCGTGCCGGGCCAGGGCACCGGAGACGGCGGGGATGACGGCGGCGGTGACGGCGGCCATCAGGGAGGTGGGCAGGTTATAGATGTTCAGGGCGCCGGAGTAGTTGCCGTACAGGGTGCGGCTGATGTCCTCCAGGGCGGCGTGGAGATCCAGGGCGGCGCTCTCCAGGGCGGGGATGGCGGCCTGCTGGTCCCGCAGGACCTGGGCCTGGGCCGCGTGCTGCTCCAGCAGGGACATGGAGAGGGCGCTCCCGTCAGGGAGGGCCGCCTGCCAGGCGGACAGGGCCTCCTGGAGGGGGGTAAAGTCCACAAAGCCCTGGTAGAGGGCCCAGGTGTCCTGGTTTTCCAGCAGGGCCCGCTGGAGCTGCCCCTGGACCAGGGAGGTGTCGATGACGGTAACGATGCCCACCATGGAGGAGCTGATGGTGATGGGGACGGCGATCATCAGCAGGTTTTTGAGGATGGCGGAGGCCTCCTCGGGCTGGTCGTCGGAGAGCTGGGACTCCTGCCCCCGGGTCACCAGGAAGTTCATCAGCATATAGGCCAGGGCCACGATGGTGCCCACCGTCACGCCGGTGATGGCGCCGGCGGCGGCGTGGCTGGCGTCCGCCCCGTGGTTCACCAGCCAGAAGGCCAGCCCCAGGCCCACGGTGAGCTTGCACAGGGCCTCGATGATCTGGGAGACGGCGGTGGGGGTCATGCTGCCATGCCCCTGGGCGTAGCCCCGGAAGGCGGACAGGCAGCCCACGCAGATGACCGCCGGCGCCAGGGCCCGGATGCCCGGGGCGGCCATGCTGTCGTTCATCATGCCCGCCAGCTGCTCCGAGCCGAAGAACATCACCAGGAAGGACAGCACGCCCAGCACCAGGAACAGGGCCAGGGCCAGGCGGAAGGTGCGCCGCACCTGGTTCCGGCGGCCCAGGGCGTTGGCCTCGCTCACCAGCTTGGAGACCGCCACCGGCAGTCCGGCGGTAGAGATGGTCAGCAGGACGGCATAGATGTTGTAGGCGTTGTTGAAGTCCGCCGAGCCCTGCTCCCCAATGATGTTGAGCAGGGGGATCTTGTAGAACATGCCGATGAGCTTGACCACCAGAATGCCCACGGCCAGGATGGCGGCGCCGCCGAAAAAGGTGTTGGGCTTGGACGCGTGGGCCACCCGGCGCGGGGGCTGATTTTGCTGCGCCATGCAGAGACCTCCTTATGTGGAATTCGGAGCTGGGGAGCTAAACCTGGGAGTGGCCGCCGAAGAGCAGGGGGAGGGCGTAGTGCTCCACCTCCCAGCGGATGCGCTCCAGGTCCAGGGTGAAAAATTCCCCCTTCTCATATATGACCGTTCCCCGGGCCATATTCATGTCCACGTTGGAGCCGTGGGCGGCGTAGGCCAGGTTCTCCGCCACGTCGTGGCAGGGGGTCAGGTTGGGGGCGGAAAAGTCCACCAGGATCAGGTCGGCCGTCTTGCCCGGGGAGATGACGCCGGTGTCCCGGCCCAGGGCATGCGCCCCGTTCACCGTGGCCGTCTCCAGGGCCTGGAGGGCGGAGAAGGCCATGGGGTCCCGGCTCACCCCGCCGTGGAGGCAGGCGGCCAGCTTGACGTCGGAAAACAGGTCGGCGCTGTTGTGGGAGGACATGCCGTCGGTGCCCAGGGCCACATTCACCCCCGCCCGGGCCATAGCCGGGACCGGGGCCACCCCGGAGCCCAGCTTCAGGTTGGACCAGGGGTTGTGGACACAGGAGACCCCCTTGTCCGCCATAACGGCCCAGTCCTCGGGGGTGGTGTACACGCAGTGGGCGGCCAAGGAGCGGCCGCAGTCCCACACCCCGTACTGGTCCAGGATCTGGATGGGGGTCCTGCCCCAGCGGTCCAGGCAGGCCTGGTGCTCGGAGACCGTCTCGGACACATGGACGTGCATGCCCAGCTTGTGGGTCTGGGCGTAGTCGGCCATCCACTGCCACAGGGGCGGGTTGGAGGTGTACTCGGCGTGGATGGAGGCGTCCACCAGGATTTGACCATCGTTGGCCCCGTGCCACTCCTGGGTGAGGGCGGCCTGATTTTGGCAGTCGCCGCAGCGTTCCGGGGAGAAGTCCTCCGGGGCGCCGAAGTACACCCCGCCGCAGGACAGGTTGGCGGAGATGCCCGCCTCCAGAATCTGCTGGGCGATGGTGCCGGTGTGCATATACATGTCGGCCACACAGGTGACCCCCGAGGCGATCATCTCCGCCAGCCCCAGGCCGGTGCCGGCGGCCACCGCCCGGCTGTCCAGCTTGGCCTCGGCGGGGAAAATGTAGTCGTGGAGCCAGCTCTGCAGATCGTGGCCGCCCCCGTACCCCCGCATGAGGGTCATGGGCAGGTGGGTGTGGGCGTTGACAAAGCCGGGCATGAGCACCTTTCCGGCGCCGTTCACCACCCGGTCAAAGCTCCCCTGGGGGCGCTCCCGGCCCACAGAGGCGATCCTTGTCCCCTCTACCGCCACATAGGCGTCCTGTAAGATCCGCCGCTCCTGGTCCATGGTGACGGCGGTGACATGTTCAAATAAGACAGACATGAATTGCTCCTATTGATTCAAAAAAGTTTGTGCCCAGTCCAGCTGGTCCCGGTGGACGAACAGGCGGTATTCGATCTGGGCGCTGTGGCGGATATTTGCGTTTCCAAACCGCTCCCGGCTGCCCGCAGCCGTCAAGGTGGGACTGGTTTGATCCCTGGTCTTATAGGTGTAGTCGATCCCCGCCGCCTCCAGGGCGTCCCGCACCTGACAGAAGCGGGCCAGGTCGTAGGTGATGAGAAGCTCCGCGCGGTTGAAGATGGTGAGCATGAAAATCCCTCCTGGTTTTCAGATCAGCGGGGGGCGTTTCGCCGTCTGCGGACGGCGGGCAGGTAAGGGCACCCGCCCCTACGGCGGATACAGAAACGGTTCGTTCTTCTCGTAGGGGCCGGTCCCAGACCGGTCCAACAGGTAAAGGGGAAATTTTCGAGATACGGCGGGAGGGGCAAGCCCCTCCCCTACGGGTTTCAAGAAAGTCTCTCAGTTTTGGGTAGGGGAGTCCCTTGGGACTCCCGCCGTTAATGGGCAAAGTATCGTTGGCTCGTCAAAGCCAGGCGCAGGTGTGGAGCCGCACTCGTCCTAAATTTTTGCAAACTCAGGGCCCAGTGGCCCGGCGGGAATTTAGATTGCCACTCAGATTTTGCGCGCCGGAAGGATTCTGCCTGGCCCAAGGGGTAACCCCCGTAATGGGGGTCCGGGGAAAGGCGACTATGAGCACGAAGTGCTCATCTGGAGCCGTCCCCGGGGGCGTTTTGCCTACTTTGCCGCCATGGGCAAAGTAGGTCGCCGTAGGTCGCCGCCCGCAGGCGGCGAAATCCCCTGCTAAAACCTCACATTTTCCTCAGACACGCCCGAATGAGCCCGGTAAACTTCTCCCTGGCCGCCTCGGCGGCGTCCAGCACCTCCTGTTCGCTGAGGGGCTGGTCCAGGATGCCGGCGGCCATGTTGCTGAGCAGGGTGATGCCCAGCACCTCCATGCCGCAGTGGCCGGCCGCGATCACCTCGGGGGCGGTGGACATGCCCACCGCGTCGCCCCCCAGGATGCGGGCGGCCCGGATCTCCGCCGGGGTCTCGTACTGGGGGCCGTAGCAGTAGAAGTAGACCCCCTCCCGCAGGGGGATGGAGCGCTCCGCCGCCGTCTCCCGGGCCAGCTGCTGGAACCGGGGGGTGTACAGGTGGGAGGCGTCCGGGAAGCGCACTCCAAATTCGGGCAGGTTCTCCCCACGCAGGGGGGACTCGGAGAACATCTTGATCTGGTCGGTGATGAGCATCAGGTCCCCGGCGTTCCAATCCGTGTTCACGCACCCGGCGGCGTTGGTGACGATCAGGATCTCGCACCCCAGCAGGCGGAGTACCCGCACGGCGTAGGTGACCTCCTCATAGGAGTACCCCTCGTAGTGGTGCATCCGCCCCTGCATCACGGCCACATTCTGCCCCTCCAGGGTGCCGAACACCAGCCGGCCCTTGTGGCCGGGGGCGGTGGAGGCTTTGAAGTGGGGGATATCCTTGTAGTCTGCAAAAATGGGGTGCTCCACCTCGTCCCCCAGCCCCCCCAGGCCGGAGCCCAGGACCATGGCGATCTTGGGGGTGAAGCCCTTCAGCTGGGCGCGGAGAAAGTCCGCGCTCTCCCGGTACTGATCCATGGTAAATTCCATCGCGCGCTCCTTTACAGGCTTCCGCCGCACCGGCGGCAGAACTGGTCGTCCCGGCCGCACACCGCGCCGCAGGCGGGGCAGGTCTTGGACTGGCGCAGGGCGGCGATCCGCTCCTTCAGCTCCTCCACCCGGCCGCTGAGCTCGTCGGCCCGCTCCAGCAGGGCGGCGGTGATCTCCCCGTCGGCCTCCTGGCCCCGGTGGGCGTCGTACATCACCTGGCCCAGCTGGCGCAGGACCTCGCTGAACTCCCCGTTCAAATCAAAGAGCTGCACGTTCAGCTTGGCCACATCCACCATCTGGCCGGCCTTTTTGCCCGCGATCCGGGCGGTCTGGTTGGCCGCGTCGGCGGCGCCCACGGCGGTGTTCCGCACCCGGTCCAGCAGTTCCTTTACCTTGTCGTCCATGACTTGCACTCCTTCCTGCGCTGGCATGCAGCCTCGGGCGCGGCTGGGCGCGCCGGCAATGACAGCAAAAAATGGTTCCCCTTAGTTTACACCAAACAGCGTGAAAAAGCAACGGAAAAGCGCAGTTTGCCCGACTGAGGCGGCATTTTTTCAGAGACCGCCCCTCCGCCCGCCCTGTCCGGCGGGGGGCGGGGCGGAAGGGACAAAAAAAGCCGCCGGTCCTCCCGGGGGAGTCCGGCGGCAGAGGGCGGAGGGGGAGCTCACGGGCGGGCCAGCGCCCGGGAGCGGGAGAGGACCAGGCACACCGCCGAGGCGGAGGCCAGGCCGAACACCCCCTGTACCGCGTTGAAGGGCACGTTGGCCAGGGCGGCCAGCCCCAGCCCCACGGGGAAGGGGGCCGCCTCATAGAGGAAATAGCCGGCCACCATAAGGGCCTCCGCCAGCCCGCCGCTGACCAGCAGGGCGGGAAAGGCGGGGGCATTCCCGCCCTTGGAGAGGCGGCGGAACAGCCATCCGGCCAGCAGCGCCATTCCGCCCTTGATTACCAGCGTCCCCGGGGCGTACAGGGGGTAGCCCAGCAGGTCGGACAGCATGGAGCCCAGCCCCGCCGCCGCGCACCCCAGCCCGGGGCCCAGAACCCAGGCGGCCAGCAGCACGGCGCAGTCCCCCAGGTTCACATATCCCCCCATGGGGGAGGGCACCCGGATCACCGTGGTCATCACCGCGGCCAGAGCGGCGAACAGAGAGGCCAGGACCAGTTTTTTTACCTTTTCATCCGGCATAATAGCAGCACTCCTTTTTCAAGCCTGTTCCGGGGTAGGTCCCGGAATGTTTTGTCAAGCCGCGGTTGACTTTTGCTCTGAACTGTATTTTAATCAAAACTGGCATGAAAGAAAGGACCAAAACACGACTTCTTTTTCAGACCAGATGGAGGCGGAGCTGTGCTGACCTACGATTTGGAAAAGCGGGGGGAGCTGCCCCGGTACGACTACCTGTACCGCTGCATCAAGGGGGATATCCTGTCCGGGCGGCTGGGGCCGGGAGAGCGGCTGCCCTCCAAGCGGGCCCTGGCCGCCCACCTGGGGACGGCGGTGGCGACGGTGGAGAACGCCTATGCCCAGCTGCTGGCGGAGGGGTATCTGGTGTCCCGCCAGCGGGCGGGGTACTATGTGGCCCAGGTGGAGAGCCGGGCGGGGGGCGCCTGTCCGGCGGAGGTGGGAACGTGCGGCGCCGAGGCCGGCCTCTGGGGGGAGCGGCGGGGAGGAGAGGCGCCGCCCCGGCCCTGGCTCCTGGACCTGCGGGGGAGCGGGGGCGGGATCGAGGGTTTCCCCTTCTCCGTGTGGGCCAGGCTCACCCGGCGGGTGCTGTCGGAGCGGGGCCCCGCCCTTCTCCGGGCCGTCCCCCACAGCGGGGTGCCCGAGCTGCGGGAGGCCCTGGCCCGGCATCTGTACGAGCTGCGGGGCATCCGGGCGCGGCCGGAGCAGATCGTGGTGGGGGCGGGGGCGGAGTACCTCTATAACCTGCTGGTGCAGCTGCTGGGCCGGGAGCGGGGGTACGGCCTGGAGGACCCGGGCTACTCCCGGGCCTGGCAGGTGTACGCCCTCAACGGGGCCCGGTGCCGCTCCCTGCCTGTGGACGGGCAGGGGGTCCCGCCGGAGGCCTTTGAGGGGACGGACCTCCAGGTGCTCCACCTCTCCCCCAACCACCAGTTCCCCACCGGGGCGGTGACCCCCATCCCCCGGCGGCAGGCCATGCTCCGCTGGGCCGGGGCGGGGGACCGGTATCTCATCGAGGACGACTACGACAGCGAGTTCCGCTTCTCCGGCCGCCCCATCCCGCCCCTCCAGAGCATCGACCAGGGGGGCAAGGTCCTCTATCTGAACACCTTCTCCCGCACCCTGGCCCCCTCCCTGCGCATTGGGTATCTGGTGCTGCCCCCCGCCCTGGTGGGGCGCTACCGGGAGAAGCTGGGTTTCTACGCCTGCACCGTCCCGGCCATCGAGCAGCACACCCTGGCCCTCTTCCTCAGCGAGGGGTATTTCGAGTCCCACCTGAACCGGATGCGGGTCTTTTACCGCGGCCGCCGGGACCGGGTGCTGGAGGCCGTCCAAGACAGTCCCCTGGCCGGCCGGTGCCGCCCCCTTCGGGAGGAGGCGGGCCTCCACTTCCTCCTGGAGCTGGACACGGATGTCCCCGACCGGGAGCTGGCCCGGCGGGGGGAGGAGGCGGGTCTCCGCCTGTCCTTCCTCACCGACTATCAGCGGCGGGAGGGCAGCGCCCCGGCGCACACCCTGGTGGTCCACTACCCCGCCCTGGCCCCGGAGGGGCTGGGCCGGGGGCTGGAGGCGCTGGCCCGGCTGCTGGACTGAACAGGCCAAACTCTACGGAGCGTTTCTTGCGGGGCGGGGCAAAATCTGTTATGCTGACCGGGAAAGGGGGAGTCCGTATGGACAACGGGAAATTGGGTGCGGTGCTCCGGGCCCTGCGCCGGGAGCTGGGCCTGACCCAGCGGCAGGCGGCGGAGCGCCTTGGGGTCACCGACAAGGCGGTGAGCAAGTGGGAGCGGGGCCTGGGATGCCCCGACGTGTCTCTGCTGCCCCAGCTGTCCCAGCTCTTTCAGGTGGACCTGGCGCGGCTGCTCCAGGGGGACCTGGCCCCCAATGAACTGGTAGGAGGCAATATGAAAAAGCTCAAGTATTACGCCTGCCCCGAGTGCGGCGGGCTCACCTTCTGCACCGGGGACGCGGAGGTGTCCTGCTGCGGCCGGAAGCTCGCTCCCCTGGAGGCGAAAAAGGCCGGGGAGGGGGAGAAGCTCACCGTGGAGGGGGTGGAGAACGACTGGTATATCACCGGGGACCACCCCATGCGCAAGGAGGACTACGTCTCCTTTGTGGCCTTCGCCACCGGGGACCGGCTCCAGGTGGTGAAGCAGTACCCGGAGTGGAATTTACAGCTGCGCATTCCTGGGCGGAGCCATGGGACTCTGCTGTGGTACTCCAAGCGGCAGGGGCTGCTGTATCAGCTGGTGTGAAAACGCGGGGCGGTTTGGGCCGCCCCGCGTTCCAGAGTGTCGAAAAAGTGGCAGAGCCACTTTTTCGAGAAAGGCTGCACGAAATTTTGGCCTCGATTTCTTGCGAAATTGTCGGCCAAAATTTTGTGAGAGGCGTCATTTCCGACGTACATGCCGCCGGAAATGACAGGATTTCATTTTATTCCGCCGTCTGCGGACGGCGGAACTCCTTGCAGGAGGGCTTTTTTGATAAGCTGAAGCGCGGGGCGGTTTGGGCCGCCCCGCATTCCTTTTTGGTTGAACACCTCCGGCGGGATGTGGTATCATAGGGGCAGAATACCGGCCCGGCGGGCCGGACCAGAGAGGAAGGAGCGGCACATGGACACACTGCTGGAAAAATTTGCGAAGCTGGGCTGTGACAACGCCCCGGGCCAGGAGGGCCGCCAGAGGGCGGCGGCGCTGGAGTTGCGGGGGGAGAGGCTGACGGGGACCCCGGTGGATTTCTCCCACGGGGACGTGGACGCCCATCCCCCCATCCCCGGCACTCTGGCCGACTTTGTGGCCGGCGTGGACAAGATCGGCGGCCGGCAGGCCTACACCCAGTACCGGGGCGGCGCGGGCACCCGGGCCGACCTGGCCCAAAAGCTGTCCGCCTTCACCGGGGCGGCCATCGACCCGGACCAGGAGATCATCCTCACCCCCGGCACCCAGGGGGCCCTGTTCCTGGCCATCGGGGCCAACATGGTCCCGGGGGACAAGGTGGCCATCGTGGAGCCCGACTACTTCGCCAACCGGAAGCTGGTGGAGTTCTTCGGAGGCGAGCTGGTCCCCGTTCAGATGGACTACTTCGGGGCCCAGGACCAGGGGCGGGCCGGCCTGGACCTGGAGCAGCTGGAACAGGCCTTCCAGAGCGGGGTGAAGCTGTTCCTGTTTTCCAACCCCAACAACCCCACCGGGGTGATCTACTCCCGGGAGGAGATCGTCAAGATCGCCTCTCTCGCCAGGGAGTACGGGGCCACCCTCATCGTGGACGAGCTCTACTCCCGGCAGGTGTTTGACGGCCGGAGCTACACCCACCTGTGCGCCCAGAGGGAGCGGCCCGACAACCTGGTGACCATCATCGGCCCCTCCAAGACCGAGTCCCTGAGCGGCTACCGCCTGGGCGTGGCCTTCGGCTCCGCCGCCATCATCGAGCGGATGGAGAAGCTCCAGGCCATCGTCTCCCTGCGGGCCCCCGGCTACTGCCAGGCGGTGTTCGCCTCCTGGTTTGCCGAGCCGGAGGGCTGGATGGAGCGCCGGGTGGCGGAGCACCAGGCCATCCGGGACGAGCTGCTGGACAAATTCCGTGCCTGCCCCGGCGTGGCCGCCCGCACCACCGAGGCGGGGAGCTATCTGTTCCCCAAGCTGCCCCCGCTGGCCGTGTCCGGGGAGGAGTTTGTAAAGATCCTCCGGGTCCACGCCGACGTCACCGTCACCCCCGGCACCGAGTTCGGCCCCCAGTTTACCGACAGCTTCCGCATCAACTTTTCCCAGGACCGGCAGGCCGCCCAGGCGGCGGTGGACCGGATCATCACTATGATTGAGAGGTATCGCGTATGAGTCAGAATCCCATCCCCCAGGGCAACTACAAGCCCGCCGTCCGCTATGGCAATCTCATCTACACCGCCGGCATGACCCCCCGGAAGAACGGGGTGCTGATGATGTCCGGCAAGGTCACCCCCGACCGCCCCCTGGAGGACTACCGGGAGGCCGTCATCCAGGCCGCCTCCAACGCCCTCACCGCCGCCCAGAACACCCTGAAGGAGGGGGAGAAGCTGGTCCAGGTCCTGTCCCTGTATGTGTTCGTCAACGCCTCCCCCGACTTCACCGCCCACCCCAAGGTGGGGGACATCGCCTCCAACTGGCTGTGCGAGCAGCTGGGCGAGGCGGGGATCGGCCCCCGGGTCACCGTGGGCATGGGCACCCTCCCCGGGGACGCCCCGGTGGAGATCCAGCTGGTGGCCGCCGCGGAGTGACGCGGAGCGGCGGTCCCGTGTAAAAACAGCGGACGCCCCCGGCCGGGGGCG
>CASEKM010000072.1 GCA_949288405.1 uncultured bacterium
CTCCGGCGGCCTTCAGGAGGAGGCCCCCGCCCTGGGCAAGCCGGTGCTTGTCCTGCGGAAGGAGACCGAGCGGCCCGAGGCCGTCCAGGCGGGCACCGTCAAGCTGGCGGGCGTGGAGGAGGAGGCCGTCTTCTCTCTGGCCCGGGAGCTGCTCACCGACCAGAGCGCCTACTCCGCCATGGCCCACGCGGTGAACCCCTACGGGGACGGCCACGCATGCCGCCGCATCGCCGACGCCATTGAGTGGCACTTCGGCCTGCGAAAGGAGCCCCCGGAGGAATTTTTGGGATGAACGATACGCTGCGCAGGGTCCGCCAGGCCCTGCGCAGACGCGTCCGCTTGCAGGGGTGGTCATTCCCCCTGCGGCCGGCCCCCGGCACATCTTTGGAGGTGAGGATTTGGACTCAAAAAAGCGCCTGGCCATCGCCATTGCCATCACCTGTCTGATCGTGGCGGCCATCTTTGCCAGCTTCGGCCGCAGCCTGTTCTTCGTCCAGATCCCCTCCATCACCCTGGCCGATGTGAACGAGGGCGGAGACGCCTCCGGCTCCTCCGGCGTTCAGGACGGGGACCAGTACTGGCAGGTGGCGGTGACCCCGGAGACCGTCCAGAGCATCGTGGCCACCCTCTCCCGGCCGGACAGCTACTACCGGGAGCTGACGGTGGAGGCCCTGTGGTCCGGCGGCTCCTACGCCTCTCCGGTGCAGTACTGGGAGGACGGGGGCTGGGCCCACACCCGGCAGGTCCTGGCCTCCGGGGCGGTGCGCCACGACCTCACCGGACCGGAGACCGCCTACTACTGGTATGAGGGCTCCACCGCCTGGGGCACCTTCCCGGCGGACGAGCGCTCCTCCGACCTGGCCCAGCATATCCCCACCTATGAGACGGTGCTGGAGCTGGACCCGGAGTCCATCACCGGGGCGGGCTATGAGCTGCGGGGCTCCCTCCCCTGCGTCTATGTGGAGGTCCAGGAGGAGAGCGGCGCGCTGGAGCGGTACTGGGTCAGCACCGACAGCGGCCTGCTCATCTCCGCCGAGCGGGAGCTGAACGGGGCCCTGGTCTACCGCATGACCGCCTACAGCCAGATCCAGGCCCCCTGCCCCGCCACCGCCTCCTTCGCCCTGCCCGACGGGCAGGTGCTCCACACCCCGGCGTAATTTGCCCCGCAGGGCCCCCGCGAAACATGCCCTATGTCTCATCGTCCAGCCCCAGGATCAGCACCAGCCCCAGGGCGATGACCAGTTCCAGGTCGTCCCCCTCCAGCAGCAGGAGCAGAACGATGAGCAGCAGCAGAATGTCTCCGCTGTCCAGCTTCTCCAGCTTCAGCGCCCCCAGCAGCCGGGCAAGCCCGCCCCCCTCCCCTGAGAGGAGGCCGGCGGGAGAAAAGCCCCCCGGTCCGCCGGCGGGGGCGCTGTTCTGTCCCCCGCGCCCGGTCCCCGCCGCGTCCTCCGGCTCCGCCACGGGGATTCTGGTATAAGACGCGCCGCTGGGGATATAACGGTTATACATGGTCCTCCCCCTCCCGCTCCCCCAGGATCTGGAGGGCAACCCGGATCACATGGGACAGCCGGGCGATCTGCACCGCCCGGTCCAGACGCGCCCGGCGCTTTTCCCGCAGAAAGGGGCGCAGCGCCTCCAGCAGAGCCGCGGAGCGCTGGTCGCCCCCCTGGTACTCCTGCCAAAGCCTGGCCCCCAGCTGGAGCATCCCGGGGTCCAGCGCCCCCAGCAGGTCGCCGGGCGGGCGGGCGGCGTCCGGCCCCTCCGGTCCGGCCCCCTCCGTCCCCTCCGGCGCTGCTTCCTCCGCCGGGGGCGGGGAAGGCGGCTTGCTCAGGGACTGGGCCAGGGCCATGATCTGCCCCATGGCCGCCTGATCTCCCAGAATGGCGTTCAGTTTTTCCTCCAGCTCTCCCATGTCCGCTCCCCCCTTCCCGGTCCCGGAAGCCGGGCGCCTAAGGCAGCCCGGATCTCTCCGCCTGGCGGCGCAGGCGCTCCACAATGTCCGCCCCCTCCCGGGTGTTCATCAGCTGCCTGACCAGCCCCAGCAGCTGCTCCGGGGACCCCTGGGCGGCGGCCTGGGCCGCCTGCTGGACCTCTCCGGTCTGCTTCAGCATGGACAGCAGCTTCTGTGCCTCCCCGGACTGGGCCAGTTCCTGAACGGCCCGGCGCTGTTCCGCCGTCCCGGCCGCCCGGCCGGGGCGTCTGTTGGTTTTCTCCTCCATGGCGCAACACACTCCTCATTTCAGTTCAGTTCCAGTATATGCCGCTGGACAGATAAGGTGACAATATGAAGATCCTCGTTTTTTCCGACTCCCACCACTTCCTCTCCGGCATGGTACAGGCCATCCAGGAGGAGAAGCCGGATCATGTGATCCACCTGGGCGATCTGATGAGCGACGCCGAGGAGCTCTCCTGGCGCTTTCAGACCCTCCCGGTGTGTACGGTGCCGGGCAACTGTGACGGCTGGACCACCGCCCTGCCCATCAAGCGCATCACCCTCCAGGGGAAGAACATCCTCCTCTCCCACGGCCACCTGTGGAAGGTGAAGTCCACCTACGACATCGCCGTCCAGGAGGGCCGGAAGGCCGGGGCGGACATCCTCCTCTTCGGCCACACCCACCGGGCCTACTGCCGCCAGCTGGAGGACGGCCTGTGGGTGATGAACCCGGGGGCCAGCCGCACCAGCTACGGCACCATCCTGCTGGAGGGCGGCTCCATCACCTGCACCCTCACCAAGCTGATCTGATCTCCTCCGCGGCAGGCAGAAAGAAGGTGTGCTGTCCGTGAAAAAACTGCTGTATATTCTCTTTCACCGCTCCGTGTTCATCGGCCTCTCCCTGGTGGCCCAGGTGGTGGTCCTGGTGCTGACGGTGGGCTTTTTCTCCGAGCATACCACGGGGATGTACTGGTTTTTCATCTCCCTGAGCGTGGCGGCCGCCCTGCTGATCGTGGGCAGCCGCATGGAGCCCGCCTATAAGATCGCCTGGCTGCTGCTGGTCCTCCCCTTTCCGGTGTTCGGCGGCATTTTCTACCTGCTGGTGGGCGGGGGCTACATCCCCAAGCGCACCGGCCGGCGGATGAAGCGCATCGCCGAGCAGTCGGAGGAGAATCTGCGGGAGGATTTTAAGGCGGACGACCTGCTCCCCCTGGGCGAGGACGCCGCCGGTCAGGCCCGCTACCTGGAGGAGTTCGCCCACTGCCCCGCCTACACCAACACGGAGACGGAGTACTTCTCCCTGGGGGACCTGGCCTTCCCCCGGATGCTGGAGGAGCTGCGGAAGGCGCAGCGGTATATCTTCCTGGAGTATTTTATCATCCAGCCCGGCGTCTTCTGGGACAGCATCCTGGAGATCTTGACGCAGAAGGCCGCCCAGGGGGTGGAGGTGCGGCTCATCTACGACGATATGGGCTGCATGTTCACCCTCCCTCGGGACTACAACGAGTATCTCACCTCCCTGGGCATCCAGTGCCGGGTATTCAACCGGTTCGTGCCGGTGATGTCCCTGCGCCTGAACAACCGGGACCACCGGAAGCTGATGATCGTGGACGGCAAGGTGGGCTTCACCGGCGGGATCAACCTGGCGGACGAGTATATCAACCGGCGTGAGCGCTTCGGCCACTGGAAGGACAGCGTCATCCTCCTGGAGGGGGACGCGGTGTGGTCCATGACCGTCATGTTCCTCACCATGTGGGACCACTGCTGCGGCTGGGAGGAGGAGTTCCAATACTTCCGCCCGGAGCCCGCCCCGGTCCGCCCCTGGACCGGCTATGTCCAGCCCTATACCGACACCCCCCTGGACCGGGAGGCGGTAGGCCAGGCGGTCTACCTGAACATGATCGGCAAGGCCCGGAAGTATATCTATATCACCACCCCCTATCTGGTCATCGACGTGGCCACCAACACCGCCCTGTGCAACGCGGCCAAGTCCGGGGTGGATGTGCGGATCATCACCCCCCACATCCCGGACAAGCGGTATGTGTTCGAGGTCACCCGGGCCCACTACCCGCCCCTGTTGGAGGCAGGGGTGCGCATCTATGAGTACACCCCCGGCTTCATCCACGCCAAGAACTTTGTGGTGGACGACCGCTTCGCCACGGTGGGCACGGTAAACCTGGACTACCGCAGTCTGTTCCTCCACTTTGAGGACGGCGTGTGGCTGTGCGAGGCCCCCTGCATCCAGGACATCCGCCGGGATTTCGAGCGGACGCTGAAGGTGTGCCAGCGCATCTCCCTGCGGCAGCGGAAGTACTTCAACCCTATTATCCAGCTCTACCGGAACTTCCTGCGCATCTTCGCGCCGCTGATGTAAGGGAGCCGGGCAGGCCTTCTCCGGCCTGGGCACTGCGGCCTTCGAGTTCTCCGGCGCCTCCAGCATCAAGGAGATCGCCCAGCTCATCGCCGCCAATTCATTCTGAGCCAGCGCAGACAAACGCAGGGAGACGGCCTTCGCCGCCTCCCTGCTGTGCTTACTGGCCGCAGCAGCCGCTGCGGGCCTCCTGATAGGTGGCCGCCGCCTTGGGGGCCACGCTGTTGGGGGGGAAGAATTCGTCCACCGGGAACTGGACCTTGCGGAAGATCTCGCAGGGGTCCTCGCCGCACTCGGCCCCCTGGCAGGTGCACTCCTTCTCCGGCAGGCAGTAGTCGTAGGCGGGGATCAGCAGCTGGGTGTCCCGCTCCATGCGGATGATGGAGAACTGGCCCAGGGTGACGTACAGCCGGTGCACGTCGCCCCCCATCACCAGCTCCTCCGGGAAGCAGGCGCACACGGCGGGCGGGATCTCACAGCAGCAGTCGCAGGGGCGGCACTCGCACACATCCACCAGCTTCATGCTCAGGATGATGGGGTCCACCGACTCCACCACCGCTTCGGGCAGGCTGCGGGTGGGCAGGTTCTGCACGTCCAGGGCCTTCTCCGCCCCCTGGGAGGAGAACACCTTGGCGCTCCCCTCGCTGCCGAAGAGGATGACCCGCTTGTCGAATACCGCCAGACCGCTGATCTCCACCGGCCGGGCGGCCCCCACAAAGGCGTCGGCGGTGATGCGGTAGAAGTACCGCACATCCACCGTATAGAAGCCCCGGTTGAAGCTCACCGGCTCCACATCGATGTAAGCGTACAGCAGCTCGGCGCATCCCGCCTTCACCGACACCGCCCGGTCGATGACCTCCTGACAGCCCCGGGTGGGATAGACCCGCAGGTCCTCGATGCAGTCCTTATCTTTGCAGGAATCAAAAATTTTCTTGGTGTGGATGCACACGGCCTCCCGCACACAGCGCTCTTCGCTGATGGGGCCGGGCGCGACCTTTTCAGGCATAGGTAACTCCCTCCTAAATTGAACTGACACGGGGCCGCCGGCCCCGTCTCCTGCGCTGGGGTACACCCCATACTATGAGGGCGGCGAAATTTGGTGCGGCCCCCTCCCCCAGACTTTTTCCCCGGCCGGTCTTGTCCTTTTCCCCCTTTTTCGGTATAATAAAGGGTATGGAACCCCGCGCCCACCCACCAAATTTGACAGGAGGTCTCCCATGGCCCGGACTGGATTCATTCAAAGCGAACTGGATTTAAAGCTGCTGGTGCTCTATATCATGTCCCGCGCCGCTGCCCCCATCACCTTTTTACAGCTGCTGGACGTGGCCCTGTGTGACGCGGGGGTGGACTACTTCTCCCTCACCCAGGTGGTGAGCCACCTGGTGGAGACCGGCCACCTGGAGCAGGAGGGGGAGCTCTACGCCATCACCGAGAAGGGCCGGCGCAACAGCGAGATCTGCGAGAGCAGCCTGCCCTACTCCGTGCGGATGCACTGTGACGACAACCTGGTGAAGCTCAACGCGGTGCTCCGCCGGGCGGCCCTGGTGCAGACGGACCTGACCCCCAACGGGGACGGCACCTGTCAGGCGCGGCTGTACCTGGCCGACGACAGCGGCCCCCTCATGGAGCTGAAGGTCCTCTACCCCTCCCTGGACCAGGGGCAGGACCTGATCCGCCGGTTTCAGGAGGCCCCGGAGGCCCTGTACCACCAGATCATGGGGCTGCTGGCCTCCAAAGATCTCAACGACGGAGGTTCGGAGACATGAGAAGAACAGACCGGGAGCGGGACCGGGCCTTTGCCTATGAGGTGATCGACCGCTGTGCCTACGGCGTGGCCGCCATGACCGGGGCGGACGGGGCCCCCTACTGCGTGCCCCTGTCCCTGGTGCGCCTGGAGGACAGGCTGTACTTCCACTGCGCCCTGGAGGGGACCAAGCTGGATCTCCTGCGGAAAAATCCCCAGGTGTGCCTGTCCTTTGTGGCCCAGAATCAGGCGGCGGCGGACAAATTCACCACCTACTTTCAGTCCGCCAATGTGGTGGGGACCGCCTCGGAGGTCACCGACGAGGCGGAGAAGGTCCTGGCCCTCCGGGCCCTGTGCGAGAAGCTCACCCCCGCCAACATGACCGGGGACAACTTTGATCGGGCCATCGCCAAGAGCCTCCCCCGCACCGGGGTGTGGCGCATCCAGATCGAGGAGGCCACCGGCAAGGAGAAGAGGCGGAGCTGACGCCGGGCGGGGAGGCCAGCCCCTCCGCCCGCCTCCCCCAGGCTCTTCCCATTCGGCATTCTGCATTTCAAAAAGGAGGCGGCCTATGCCCCTTGACCGTATTTTCGCCCGCCTGGGCCAGCGGATCACCCCCGCCCAGCGGGCCGCCTTTCTGGCCTGCTTTGTGTCGGGCCTTCTGATCCACCTGTTCGCCTTTACCAACATCATCCCCAACTCCGACGGCCTGAGCCGGGTGTTCGACCCCCAGCAGATGACCGTGTCCGGCCGGTGGTTCCTCCACTACGCCTCCGCCCTCAACGGCTTTACCCAGATGCCCGCCCTCATCGGCGTGCTGTCTCTGGTGCTGCTGGCGCTGGCAGCGGCGGGGGCGGTGACCGCCCTGGGGTTCCACAGCCGGGCCCTGGCCGCCTTTGCGGGCGTTATGATGGCCGCCTTTCCCTGCCTGGGGTACACCTTCCTGTATATGTTCACCGCCTCCGCCTACTGCCTGGCCATCCTCCTGGCGGTGCTGGCGGTGTGTCTGGTGAAAAAGGGGGGCTGGCCCCGGAGCCTGGCCGGCTGCCTGCTGCTGGCCCTGTCCATGGGCATCTATCAGGCCTACGCCGCCGTGGCGGTGGCCCTGTCCCTGCTGGTGGTGGTGCGGGAATGTCTGAACGTCCGCGCCGGCTGGAGGGAGAGCGCCCGCCTGGGCTTCCGCCTCGTGGGCTTTCTGGCCCTGGGGGCCGCCCTGTACTACGGCATCCTCCAGATCTTCCTGGCCGTGAAGGACCTGGAGCTGCTGGACTATCTGGGCATGAGCCAGGCGGGGGGCGGCTACCCC
>CASEKM010000073.1 GCA_949288405.1 uncultured bacterium
GCCCTGGAGAAGCTGATCCTGGACGGCCGCATCCACCCCGCCCGCATCGAGGAGATGGTGGAGAAGGCCAAGCGGGAGGTGGACGCCACCATCAAGGCCGAGGGCGAGCGGGCCATCTTCGAGACCAACGTCCACGGCCTGCACCCGGAGCTGGTGAAGCTGCTGGGCCGCATGCGCTACCGCACCAGCTACGGCCAGAACGTGCTCAACCACTCCATCGAGGTCAGCCACATCGCCGGCCTGCTGGCCGCCGAGATCGGCGCCAACGTGGCCGAGGCCAAGCGGGCCGGACTGCTCCACGACCTGGGCAAGTCCATCGACCACGAGGTGGAGGGCTCCCATGTGACCATCGGCGTGGAGCTGGCCCGGAAGTACCACGAGAGCGAGGGCGTCATCCACGCCATCCACGCCCACCACAACGACGTGGAGCCCCAGACGGTGGTGGCCTGCCTGGTCCAGGCGGCCGACGCCATCTCCGCCGCCCGCCCCGGCGCCCGGCGGGAGAACCTGGAGAACTATATCAAGCGCCTGGAGAAGCTGGAGGAGATCACCTCCTCCTTCCCCGGCGTGGAGAAGTCCTTCGCCATCCAGGCGGGCCGGGAGGTCCGCATCATGGTCAAGCCCGAGCTGGTCAGCGAGGACCAGATGGTGCTGCTGGCCCGGGAGATCGCCAAGAAGATCGAGGACGAGCTGGAGTACCCCGGCCAGATCAAGGTGAACCTCCTGCGGGAGACCAAGGCTATCGAATACGCAAAGTAATATCCCCCCAATCAAATCACAAGCCCGGCAGAGCAAACGCTCTGCCGGGCTTGTTTATTTATCGGGTCCTGGGGCTGCTCACTCCGCCTTCACCGGTAGGGTGACGCCGCCCACCGTGACGCTCTCCACCGCAGACAGGTCCAGGATCTCTCCAAAGACGCCGCCCTTCTGGCAGACGGTTTTGCCCTCCTCCGGGTCTACGCTGCCTCCTAGGCTGGTAAAGTCCCGGCTGGTGCCGTCGGTAAAGTTCACCGAGATGGGCAGAGAGGACAGGAATTTCTTCACCTGCGCGCTGTTGGACGCGCTCATCTTGCCGTTCTCCTGGTCCTCCAACTGGAACTGCTCCCGCACAGTGTAGTCCACCTGGATGGACAGGGGGGAGACGGTCACAGCGTCCAGAGCGGCCTCCATGCCGTTGAGCTGGAAGGTCTGTCCGGCCGCCAGGCTCACGCCGCTGTCCGGGAACTGGAACTGGAAGCGCAGCTTCCACTTCCCCTCCGCCAGGGGGATGCGCTCCATGTCCTCCCCATGGAGGTACAGGTTCTGGAACTTGGCGGTGGCGACCCCCGGCTCAATGGGGGTATCCAGGGTCATCATCTCCACATACTGCACCGCGTTGTCCGCCGGGTCGGCGTCGTAGAAGTAGCCGGACCCGTGGGCCCCGCCCATCACCCCCAGATAGGTGTCGGACTGCTCAAAGGTCAGGGGCAGCAGACCGCCGGTGTTGTCTATGGGCTCCAGGTCCTCCGCCAGAGGCTGCCCGTCGTCCCGGGCGATGGAGTATACAATGGCGTAGCTGTAGGTGTCTCCGATGATGGCGTCGGCGGTGATGGTCACGCCCCCGTCGGTGTCGCTGGCCCCGATGGGCATTCCCATCTGGTCCACGATCTCCGTCTGCGCGGGGGAGCCGCCGAAGACGGAGGCGAACACCTCCCCCGCCGGGGTGAGGACCATCGCCGCCCCCGCCCCCATGGTCATCAGCAGGGCGGCGGCCGCCCCCACGGCCACGGTCCGGCGGAGGGAGCGGACCCGGCCGGGTCTCCGCACCTCTCCGGCCATCAGCCGGTCCGCCAGTTCCCGCTTCTCCTCCTGGGTAAAATGCAGCTCGTCCATAGACTGACGATAGGTTTTCATGCAAATCCCTCCTGTTCCAGATGTGTGCGCAGCTTCTCCCGCCCCCGGCTCAGCTGGGTGGCCACGGCGGCGGGGGTCTCCCCCAGCAGCCCGGCGATCTCTTTGGCGGAATAGCCCTCGTAGTAGTACAGATAGATCACCGCCCGGTACTTGGGGGGCAGCAGCTCCACCGCCGCCAGCAGGCTCCCCTCCTCCGCCTCCGGGGCGGGGACCGCCCGGGCGGCCTCCAGGTCCACCGTGGTCCTCCGCCAGCGGCTTTTCAGCTGGTCCTTGCACTGGTTGACGGCGGCCCGGATGATCCAGGCCCGCTCGTGCTCCGGGGAGTCAAACTCCCGCGGCTTCTCCAGCAGCTTTAAAAAGACCGTCTGGCAGATGTCCTTGGCGTCCTCGGTACTCTTCAGATAGGTATAGCTCAGACGCAGGATCAGGTCGGAGTAGGCATTCACCAGCCGCTCCGCCTCAGCCCGGTCCATGTGCTGTCTCATGTTCTCACCCTCTCGCGGATGTTTTCTTGAAA
Organism: uncultured bacterium; assembly: GCA_949288405.1. Classification (GTDB taxonomy): domain Bacteria; phylum Bacillota; class Clostridia; order Oscillospirales; family Oscillospiraceae; genus Lawsonibacter. Next base: position 2,411 of record CASEKM010000073.1, read on the forward strand.
AGCGCTTTCACTAGGAATACGATCGGGAGGCAGAAAATCTGACAGGGAGAAGAAAAATTTTGGAGGGGCGGCCGCAGCCGCCCCTCCTGTTCGGATGGCATGAAATGTAAGAAAACCGGTTTGGAAGCGCCGTTACGCCGCCGGCAGGACCAGCACCTGGCCGATCTGGATGCGGTTGGGGTCGGAGAGCAGCTCCCGGTTCAGGTCGTAGATCTCGCTCCAGCGGAAGCCGCTGCCCAACTTCTGAGAGGCGATGTTCCACAGGCAGTCCCCGGCCTGGACGGTGTAGGTCTCCGTCCCGGCGGCGGGCTCCTGGGGCTCCTCGGGCGTCTCAGATTCCGTGGGAGTTTCCGGCTCTGCGGGGGTCTCAGGCTCCACGGGGGTCTCAGGCTCCCCGGCGGACTGGGCGTCGGTCAGGATGGTGATGCGGCCCTGGCCATAGGGATCGGCATACGCCTGGCCCACCACGCCGTTAAGCTCGTCCCGGATGTACTGGATCAGGACTTCGCTCTCCGGCAGGACCCGGTCCTTCACCACCTCGGCGCCGTCAAAGGTCATGCCGTTGCCGGCGTTGAGAAGCATGTAGTCGTGGGAGGCCACCACATAGGTCTTCTCCAGATCCAGGGGCTCGCCGCCCACCACCACGTCCTTCACCCGGTATGCGCCGTCCACCCGGATGAAGTTGTCCTGGACGTCGGCCACCACCGAGGAGGGGATGGAGGTGTCGATGGTATAGGTCAGGCCGGAGACATGAAGGAAGCTGCCGCTCTCATAGGGGGCGTACCGGGCCCCCATCTCCAGGGCGTCCAGAAGCTGCTGTCCGGTGATGCGGATGGAGGCGGCCTGGTTGTTGAAGGGGCAGACGCTGATGATGTCGCCGTAGGTGATGTCCCCGGCGGGGATGTCCGTGCGGATGCCGCCGCCGTTCATCAGACCCACGTCGGCGTCCAGCACCACCCGGTAGGCGTCGGCACACAGGTCGCCCAGGTTGGTCTCCTGGCTGCGGACGATGCGCTCCCCGGTGACGGGGTCCAGGGTGGTGAGGGCCACGTCAGAGGTGGCCACCACCTGGTCCAGCACGCCGGAGAACTCCTGGTTGATGCCGTCCACAAAGGCCTGGGTGCCGGCGTCCCGGCCCTCGTACTCGGTGATCAGGCCGGCGGTGATGGTATCGGTATCCGGGTCAATGACCACCTGGCCGATGGCGGCGAGCTTGGTGCCCGTCTGGTTCAGGAGGACGCTCTCCCCGTTCTCGTTCAGCACCTCCTGCCCGTCCACGGCGGTGTGGGAGTGGCCGTCGATCACCACGTCGATGCCGTGGGTGTTGGCGATCACGTCGGTGGAGCGCCAGGGGGCGCTGCTGGGGTCCACGCCCAGGTGGCCCACCGCCACCACATAGTCGGCCCCCTCCGCAAGGGCGGCGTCCACGCTGGCCTGGACGTTGTCGTACAGGGCCTGGCCGCTCTCGTCCTCACAGAAGCTGTAGAGGTAATTGCCGTCCTCGTCCTGGAAGTAGGCGGGGGTGGACTTGGTGAAGGACTCCGGGGTGCAGATGCCCACATAGGCCACCTCCGTGTCCCCGTAGGTGAGGATGGTATAGGGCGCAAAGACGCTCTCCCCGGTGGTCAGATCCATAAAGTTGCTGGAGAGCACCTGGGCGTCCAGCATCTCCATCAGCTCCAGCATCCGGGGCATCTGATAGTCAAACTCGTGGTTGCCGGGGACAAAGATGTCATAGCCCACCTGGTTCATAATGTCCACCAGGTACTCCCCCCGGGTCAGAGCGCCGATGGGGCCGCCCTGGACCGCGTCGCCCGCATCCACCAGGGTGACGTTCTCCGCCCCGTACTGGGCCTCCATCTCCCGGGCGCAGGCGGACACTCCCGCGTAGGTGAGGCCCTCCTCAATGCCGCAGTGGACGTCGTTGGTGTGGAGAATGACGATCTTCCCCTCCTGGGAGGAGGGCGCCTCCGCCGCCTGGGCGGGGACCGCCAGGGTAAGCGCCATGGTCAGTCCGAGGACCGCCGGCATGGCCCTGAAATATTTACGATACAAACAAAATTCCACCTTTCCGTTCTGTCCCGGAGCGGACTCCGGGCGGGATCTTTCGTTTTATGGTACCACTTCAGACTGTGGGATGCAAATGAACCGGCATAAATTGCCGGGGACCGGGCTGAACCGCCCAAAAGGATCCCCAGGGCTCTCGCCCTGGGGATCGGTCTGTTTTATGTCACAGCTTCACGAACTTGTCCTTGGGGGCCCGGCAGATGGGGCAGCGGTAGTCGTCAGGCAGGACCTCCCGCTCGGCGATGTAGCCGCAGACGGTGCACCGCCAGGCCACCTCCTCCACGATCCGGACCACCGTGGCCGCCGCTGGAGTGGCCCCTCCGCCGCCCCGGTAGTCGTCCAGCGTAAGGGCGGGGCCCTCCCCCAGCACCTCGGCCTCGGTGGCCTCGCACACATACAGCACATAGCTGCCCAGGTCCAGCTTGTCCACCACCTTGCAGCTGATCCGGGCCAGGGCATGGTCCTTCACATAGGGATTGCCTGCCCCGTCGGTCTCTGCCTGGAGGCCCTCGTACTTGTCCACCACCCGGCCGGACTTATAGCCGAACAGGTCCACGAATTCCTTGGGGGTGTCCCGGGCCAGGACGGTGGCGGCAAAGGAGCCGGAGGCCTCCACCGCCTTATAGGTCTCGTTGCTCTTGTTCAGGCTCAGGGAGAATTTGGCCGGATTGGTGGAGGTGATCTGGTGCAGGGAGTTGACCACGCACCCCTGGTACTTGCCGTCCAGCACGGCTCCCACCAGGAACAGGCCGTAGTTGATGCGGTTGAATGCCTTGCGGTTCATTGTATAGCCTCCTTGTCTTTGAGTTTCTTCCCACGGTTCACTATTAAGAATTATTCTTATTAGTATATTCAAACGATACTATCGGTCTTCCAGAATGTCACGGACTTTATACGGATTTGTGCAAAAGGCCGGCGGCATCCCTGACAGACGCCGCCGGCCGATCCCGGTTCCGTTTAAATATCCTGACTGATGCCGTCCCCGGAGTCCTCCTGGGGTTCCTCCTCATCGTCCCGGTCCGGCTCCCGGGTCTCCTCCTCATCCGGTTCCGTTTCCTCCCGGTCATCCCGGTCCTGGACGTCCTGGGAGGGGGCCTGTTCCTCGCCGGCGGGCTCCTCGCCGTCCTCTTCGCTGTCCTCGCTGTGGACCGGCGGGAGCGCTCCATTGCGGAAGAAGCGCAGGTTCAGGTCCACATTGCCGGAGATCCCCGGCACCCGGCCGCTGGAGGTGTACTGCCACATGTCAAAGTCGTAATAGAAGGAGGGATAATCGGTGTACTGGGCCAGCCAGAAGGGGTAGTCGGTGAGCTGGCTCAGGTCCAGATTGTTGTAGGCCAGATTCTGATAGAAGTAGATCATGGCGTCATAGCCCGCCGCCTCGATATCTTCACAGAAGGCATTGGCCATGGCGCACAGCAGATCGGTGTCCGGGATGGTCTGGGTCCGGGAGCCGGTGTAATTCTGCCGCTCCCAGTCAAAGACCACGGGATAGGTGATCTCCCGGCGATAGGGGGCCAGCTGCTCCACCACATAGGCGGCCTCCTGGCGGGCCTCCTCCACCGTGACAGCCTGGGAGAAATAGTAGATGCCCACATCCAGACCGGCATCCAGCGCGCCCTGGATATTGTCCAGGAAGTGGGTGTCCCCCATCATTTTCCCCTCACTGCCGTAACCCCGGTAGCCGATCCGGATCATGGCAAAATCGATGCCCGCGCCGGCCACCTGCTGCCAGTCGATCTCCCCCTGGTGGACGGAGACGTCCACCCCGAGGGTCACATGGACGCCGTCCTGGCTGTAGGTCATATAGCCGTTCCGGTCCTTGGAAAAGCCCTCCGGGTCATAGCGGTTCACCGGTACGCCGTCCAAAATGTCGTAGTAGGCCCCCTGAAACAAAATCTGCTCCCCGTAGGTATGTACCCGGTCCACCTGCCAGACGATGACGCTGATCTCCGCCCGGGTGATGGACTGCTGGGGCAGGAAGACGGTCTCCCCGTCCACCTCGCTGCCCGTGATGACGCCCAGGTCATAGAGGGCGTTCAAATAACCGTTGTCCGCGTCTGCAAACGGGGACCTTCCCGCCTGGGGCTCCAGGCCCAGGGCCCTGGCCGCCAGCTCCGCAACCAGAATGCGGGCCATGGGCTGGTCCAGATCCCCGATCTCCTCCCGGGTCAGGTAGCCGCGCTCCACCGCATAATCCGCATAGCCGCTGGCCCAGTGGTCCCCGGTGGGCGCCAGATCGCCGCTGCCCGCAGCCTTCAGCACCATCACCAGGGCCGCCCCGGAGGTCAAGGGATCGTTGGCGCCGAACAGGCCGTTCCCATAGCCGTCGATCATCCCCCGGCTGTTCAGCACCGCCACATATTTATAGTACCAATCGTCCTCCTGGACGTCGGAAAAAGAACTTTGATATCCGCTGGGGACGCTCAGCCGGTAGGGCGACGCGGCCGCCAACGCGGGCTGTACGCCCATTGCCGCCGCCAGCGCAAGCGCAGCCGCACAGCTTCCAAATCTCTTCAGGACTCTCAAGATCTGACCCTCCATTTCACATTTCACCGCAAGTTTACCGTAACGAGGCTATTATAGCAAACTCCTCCATTCGACACAAGAGGCATTTCCTGCCTTCCGTCACGGGGCAGGCGGCGGAGCCGCCGCGCAAAAAGAAAGGACGGACAGCAAACACTGTCCGTCCTACTGTGTTGGCGCTACCTATCTTTCCGGCCCGTCTCCAGGCAAGTATTTTCGGCAGAAGCGAGCTTAAC
>CASEKM010000074.1 GCA_949288405.1 uncultured bacterium
GACCTGGAGCGCACCGCCCGGGCCCTGAACGTGGCCCTGGGCCGGCAGAAGGCGGTGGGGGACCCCGCCGCCCTGGCCGCCCGCCAGGAGGCCCTGGAGGAGGAGCTGGCCCGCCGCACCCAGGAGCACCAGGCCATCGCCGCCGCCCTGGAGGGGCTCAAGGCGGCCAACGCCCAGCTCCAGGAGCGCTTCTCCCCCCAGCTCAACCGCCGGGCGGGGGAGTACCTGGCCCGGCTCACCGGGGAGAAGTACACCAGCCTGTCCCTGAACCGGGAGCTGGAGGCCTCCGCCGCCGGGGCGGGGGACGTGCTGCCCCGGCGCGCCCTGTTCCTGTCCAAGGGGACGGTGGACCAGGTGTACCTGGCGGTGCGCCTGGCGGTGTACGACCTGTGCCTGGGGGAGCGCCGCGTCCCCCTGGTGCTGGACGACGCCCTAGCCGCCTTCGACGACGGGCGCATGGCAAACGCCCTGGACCTGCTGCTGGAGCGCGCCCGGGAGGACCAGGTCCTCTTCTTCACCTGCCAGCGCCGGGAGGGGGCCTATCTGGCCCAAAAGCCCGGGGTCACCCGGGCGGCCGTCCAGTCCCCCTCCGCCTGAGCCGTCCCGCGGCGCAGCGGCGGGAACGTCCTCGCGCTCCCACGCCTAAACTCAGGCAAATTTTTCTCAACAGATATTTTTCCGCAAGCCGAGCCGCCGGCCGGGAGGGAACTTTCCTTCCGACCGGCGGCTTTTTGCGGAAACTTTTCCCCGCCGCGCCGATGAGCCAAAAAGGGACAAGCCGTTTGTGGTAAACTTTGGAAAACCAATCGGGCGGCAGACCGCATAAAATCGGGCCGCGGAGACAAAGTATCTCCGCAGGTCCACAGTCGTTTCCCATTATTTGCAAAATTCCGGCAGATTTCCCCTGATTTTGCGCCATGCCCCAGAGAATTTTTGCAACCCGCTCCGCCGGACCGCTTTCCAGTCTCTCACATGGAAGCCGTGGCAGGAGGCCCCTGGTTTGCCGCCCGGTCCGGCCATCCATACTGGACCAAGGCGGCCCGCTTCGGACCGCCGAGCAGGGCGGCCCCGGTCTGAACGGGCGGGCGGCCGCCGAGGGGGTGGAAAATTTTTGGAACAGGAAGCAAAAAGCAGGCCCTGGCACGGCCTGCTCAGCGCGGCGGCGGGGACGGCGGCCCTGTGCCTGGCGCTCACCCTGACTCTGGCCGGGGACCGGGCCCAGGCTGCCGGCCCCGACCTGCCCGCGGCGGCGGCCGCGGCGGTCCAGGGGGAGCTGGGGGACACGGTGATCCCCCTGGGCCGGGCGGTGGGCATCAAGCTCTTCTCCGACGGCGTGCTGGTGGTGGGGCTGTCCTCCCTGGACACGCCCCAGGGCCCCGCCTCTCCGGGGCGCACCAGCGGACTGAAGGCGGGGGACGTGATCACCCACATGGACGGCAGCGAGGTGGACACCATCGAGGAGGTCCAGGACCACCTGGCCCAGCACCCGGGGGAGAAGCTGACCCTCCAGGTCCAGCGGGGGGAGGAGTCCCTTCAGCTGTCCGCCCAGGCGGTGAAGACCACGGCGGGGGCCTACCAGCTGGGGGTGTGGCTGCGGGACTCCATGGCGGGCATCGGCACCATGACCTTTTACGACCCGGACAGCGGCGTCTTCGCCGCCCTGGGCCACGGGATCAACGACGTGGACACCGCCCGCCTCATGCCCCTGGAGTCGGGGAGCATCATGGGGGCCACGGTCTCCGACGTGAAGAAGGGGGCCGCCGGGGAGCCGGGGGAGCTCCACGGGGACTTTGACCTGACCGCCGACCTGGGCACCCTGTACGCCAACACGGAGCAGGGCATCTTCGGGCGGCTGGAGGAGGCGGCCCTGGTCCAGGGCCTCCAGCCGGTGGAAGTGGCCGGCCGGGACCAGGTCCAGACGGGCAGGGCCACCATTCTCTCCAACATCGCCGGGGACACGGTGGAGGAGTATGAGGTGGAGATCACCCACCTGTACCCGGAGAACGCGGGGGACAGCCGGGACCTGATGCTCCAGGTGACCGACCCGCGGCTGCTGGAGGCCACCGGCGGCGTCGTCCAGGGCATGTCGGGCAGTCCCATCCTGCAAAACGGCAGGCTGGTGGGGGCGGTGACCCATGTGCTGGTGAACGACCCCGCCCGGGGCTACGGCATCCTGGCGGAGAATATGCTGGAGACGGCGGCTCAGAGCCTGGGAAGCGCATAAGAGAATCGGGAGGGCGTCTGCCCTCCCGATGTCTTTATAGGAATTGGTTGCGCTCCGGGTCATAGTGGTAGTCGATGGCGGCCAGCTTCTCCTCCAGCTGGGCGCGGTCGGCGTCCTCGCTGTGGCACAGCTCGTTCAGGTCGGGGTACAGGTCCCGCAGGCGGGCGTTGACCACGCTGAGCAGGATCACAGGGTCCTGGGGCAGCATAGGGGCACTCTCCTCTCTCTGGCATATTTCCTCCGGGGCTCACAGCCCCAGCTGGTAGATGCGGTTGGCATTTTCAAAAAACACCGGCTCCCAGCGCTCCTCCGGCACGATGCGCTGGATGTACCCGATGTACTCCCCCAGGTTGACGATGGGCCAGTCGGTGCCGTACATCACCCGGTCCCAGCAGCCCAGGTAGTTCAGCCAGGTGCGCAGCAGCTCGGCGTACCCCGCCCGCTCCCGGAAGTATACGTCCAGGTCCACCCGGCCCTCCAGCAGGCCGGACAGGTCGGTGGACACGTTGCGGTTCTTCTCCAGCACGGCGGCGGCCTCCTGGAGGAAGGGGTTGCCGAAGTGGCACATGACGAACCGGGTGTGCCGGTGGTCCGCCGCCGCCTCGTCCAGGGCCAGGGGGTGGCTGTACTTCAGATAGGCCCGGGAGTAGGCGGTGAGGCCCATGTGCACCGCCACCGGCTTGTCGTACTTCCGGGCCAGCTGATAGATGGGCTCGTAGACGGGGTCGGTGAGCCAGATCTTGTTGTAGCCCGGGTAGAGCTTCACCCCGCAGCAGCTCTCCCGCTTCAGGTGCTCCTCCACCTGGTCGGGCAGGTCCTCGGGGATGGTCTCCCCCCGGCCCATCACCAGGCTGTCCAGCCCCACGCAGTAGTGGAACAGGTCCCGGGGATAGCCGTGGAAGCCCACCTCCAGGCTGCGGTTGCCCATCACCACCCCGTGGACCATCCCCAGCTCCCGATAGACCTGGCGCAGGTGGTCCACGGAATTTTTGTGGCCCACCGCCTCCGCCATGGCGTCGGTCCCCGGCTCCGGGGGGAAGAGGTGCAGATGGGCGTCGATGATCTTCATGGGATCGCCTCCGGTGTGCGTTGATCTCTGTCTGTATCATAGCAGAAGTTTTGGGGGATTGCAACGGCATGAAAAAGCCCCGGGAGAGGCCTGGGCCTCTCCCGGGGCGGCGCGCCGTATGTCTCACGCGGCCTTGCCCAGGGACTTCTGGCTGCCGGTGTGATAGATGGGCTTCCACTCCACCTTCTGGACCAGAGCGGCCAGGGAGATGGGGATGTAGGTGAACATGAAGATGGGGAAGGTGAACACGTACAGGAGCTTCTTCCCGGCGGGCATCTGGATCTGCTTCCACTCGCACAGCACGGTGAGCAGGCCGTAGATCAGCAGGCCCACATAGAAGCTGACCACCGTGGAGAGCATGAAGCTGCCGGACACGTCCATGATGCGGCGGACGATGTAGGCGGGCTGACCCAGGCAGGCGAAGCACACCACCAGGTTGAAGGCGATGGTCACCAGGGTGAGCAGCATGCCTGGGGCCACCGTCATAAACATGTCGTAGCAGGACCAGCTCTTCCGGCTGGGCTTCTGGAGCATCCCCTTCACCAAACCGGTGCCGTAGTTCACGTCCACCTGGTAGAACCCCTTGGACCAGCGCAGCCGCTGATCCCAGGACTGGCGGAAGGTGGTGGGCTGCTCGTCGTAGATGACCGCCTTGTCGCAGTAGCCGATGCGGCGGCCCTTCAGGGCGCAGCTGACGGAGAACTCGATGTCCTCGGTGAGCAGGTGGTAGGGCCAGCCCTTGTTCTCCCGGATCACGTCGGCGGAGATCAGGAAGCCGGTGCCGGACACGTGGCAGTTGGTGCCCAGGAGCATCCGGGGGAAGTTGAGGAAGCGGGCCTCCCGCAAAAACCAGATGGCGTAGCCGGCGGAGATCCAGTTGGCGCCGAAGTTGCGGGAGTTGCGGTAACAGGTGATGGCGCCGTAGTCCCCCCGGTCAAAGGTCTTGTTCATCTCCAGCACGAAGTTGGGGTCCACCAGATTGTCCGCGTCGAAGATGAGGTAGGCGTCGTACCGGTCCCGGCCCTCCCGGGCCAGGGTGCGGAACAGGTAGTCCAGGGCGTAGCCCTTGCCCTTCTTCACCTGGTTGAACCGCTCGTACACGATGGCCCCGGCCCGGCGGGACACCTGGGCGGTGTCGTCGGTGCAGTTGTCGGCCACCACGTACACGTCCAGCAGGCGGGCGGGGTAGTTCTGCTGTTTCAAGCTGTGGATCAGTTCTCCAATGACCCCCGCCTCGTTCCGGGCGGAGATGACGGCGGCGTACCGGTGGTACCGGACGGCCTCCGGCTGCTTCCAGCGGCGGCGCTTCACCAGTCCGATCACCAGGTAAACCAGCTGATAAAAATAGGCCACGGTGAACAGAACAGCTAGGAATAGGTTGAATGCCTCAACCAATCGAATCATATTCATAAAAATCACCTTTAAAGTCTTTTTCAGTCGCTGCGCAGGTTTGCGCTCTGCACTTGGCCGGCGGTGGTCCGCCATGCTTGCATTATCATAGCACGCTTTTTAAATATTACAAGATTATTTCCTCACTCTTAATGGAAAGTTAAGAATCTGTTCACAATTTTCTCCCCTGAAAGGGCCAAATTTCCGGTAAAATCCAGGATTCTTAAAATAAACTTGTGCATTTTCCCAAACAGGCGGAAACCGCCCCGGCAAAAAACGGCCCGTCTGATTTAATACTTTTGTAACAACTTGAGGGCTGTGTGAGGCGATCTGCCCCTCTGGCGGGACCCCTGCGGCGAAAATTTTCCGGCGGGGGCGGCAACATTTTCCCCGCCCGGCGCGTCTGGACAGATAGAAGGGAACACGAGAGGAGGAGAGACCATGCCGTACACAGCCACAGACTGGGAGGCGCTGGTGCGCCGGCAGGAAAACCGCCTGTACCGGGCGGCCCTGGCCATCCTGGGCAGCGCCCCGGAGGCGGAGGACGCGGTGCAGGAGGCCTTTCTCGCCCTGTGGGAGAAGGGGCCGGCGGACCTGCGGGACGAGGGGGCCTGGCTGATGCGGGTGCTGGTGAACCGGTGCCGCAGCCGCCTGCGGGCCAGGGGCAGGGCGGAGACCCTCCCCCTGTGGGAGGACCTGCCCGCCCCGGAGCCGGAGGAGCGGCTGGAGCTGGAGGAGTTCTACGCCCTGCCTCCCCAGGAGCGGGAGGCGGTCCACCTGTTTTACTACGAGGGGTATTCCACCCAGGAAATATCTCAGATCGTCAAGTGCCGCCCCGGGACGGTGCGCGCCCGCCTGTCCCGGGCCAGGGCCCGCCTGCGGGCGCTTCTGGACCCCAAATAAGCCCGTATCCCACAACAGAGAGGAGCATCGATATGGAATCCTACAAATCGTATTTTGACCGGCAGACCGTCTCGCCGCAGCTGCACGAAAAACTGCTGGCCATCGGCCGGCAGCCCCGGACAGAGCGGTGGCGCAGACCGCTCTCCCCCGCCTGGAAAAAGTGGGCGGCCCTGGCCGCCTGCTGTGTCCTGGTGCTGGGCGCCGGTCAACTGCTGTCGGACGACCCATTTGTCAGAGGCGTCTTTGCGGCATCGCCGTCGGAGAGCGGGACCTCCTCCTCAAGCGCCGGGCCGGCCGCTGTGCCGGAGGACGGCCAGGGGGCGGCGGACTACCACGGATTTCTGGTGGAGGGCCCGGAGGCCGAGGATACCTTCTCCTTCTACGCCCTCCCTGCCATCTGCTATCAGAGTGTGGACGGCCGGCCAGAGGTGAACGCGGACCTGTCCCGCTATTTTTTGGAGGGCTCTTTCTCAGAGGATCTGACCAAGGCGGAGGTGCAGACCATCTTCTGGGGTCCGGAGGGAAAGCCGGAGGGGGCGGACGGAGATCTGCCCTGGGCGCTCTCCTGGGGGGGCTTCACCCTGTCCGGCTCCGCCCTGTACAGCGGGGAGGGGGAACTGCTGTGGGTCACCCTCCAGGGGGACAGCACAGACCAGGGGATTTCTTTCACCCTCACCCTGCGGCCGGGGGAGCTGCCCCTCCAGTGCGGGCTCTACTCCGGGCTGGAGACCTCCGACGCGTTCGGCGTCCCGGTCACCGGCTGGAGCCGCACAGAGGACCTGAACGGCGACGGGAGCGACGACGCCCTGTGCGTCAGCGAGTTCATGGCCGGGGACGTGGGGGTGCGGTTTCAGGTCCAGTGCACCGCCCAGGATGACCCCATGAACCGGGCCGTCCTGTGCAGCGACCTCCTGGTGCGGCAGGCCCTGTCCCAGGATGGCGGGGTATACCTGGGCCACCTGCTCACCAACGGGGAGATCCCCGCCTGGCGGGAGGCGGAGTTCTCCTCCCTGGAGGAGGCCAGGCAGGAGGAGGCATTCGCCCCCTATCTGCCTGAACAGGACATTCCCGGCTACGGGGAATTTTTCGGATCCCTCTCCTACCAGGAGGGGGTGCGGAACCAGCTGTCCCTCTTCTGGCACCGGGGGTATGACAGTGTGCACATCGCCGTCTCCCTGCCCGAGGGGGAGGCCCAGTACCACCTCACAGACCCCAGCCGGCCGGAGGAGTACGACCTGCGTCTCTACCCCATCCCCTGGAGCGAGAGCGTGCCGGAGGAGTACCAGGACACGGTGTGCATGCCCACCTTCCGGGCAGAGGACATGTCCCTGGCGGTGGTGGAGGCCCGGGGCCGTGAGCACGACACCGGAGGCATGACCTACTCCTTCGGTGTGCTGCACCCCAGCGGCGCGCTGGTGGAGTACCGCTGCGACGGCCTCACCGCCCAGCAGGTGTGGGCCCTGGTTCAGGGGGCCAGTCCGTCAGGCTCCGGGCGCTGATGTGGGGGCGGTGCCCCCTTGCCGGAGGGCTTGACTTCGATGTGAACA